>JAGWIL010000036.1 GCA_028866335.1 Rhodospirillales bacterium | reverse complement strand
GCCGCACCGCGCGGCCTGGCGGGCGGCTTTCCCTGGCCGTGCGATCTGGGGCCGGATCTCTCACGCGGCTTCTCGGCCTTAAAAATCTGGATGACGCTTTCCGCCTATGGCACGGAAGGCCTGGCGCGGGTGGTGGAAAATAGCTGCGCGCTCGCCAGCCGTCTGGCGGATCACGTTCAGGCCAGCAACCGCCTTGTTTTACTGGCCCCGGCGGCGCTCAACATCGTCTGTTTCGGGATTGAGGGCAAAACCGATCAGCAGATTCTGGACCTGGTGGCCGATTTACAGGAAGACGGCCTGTTCGCGCCCTCCACCACCATCCTCAATGGCCGCACGGCCATACGCTGCGCCATCGTCAACCACCGCACAACGGAGGAGGACATAGACGCGCTGGTGGCGGAGATTTTACGGCGGGTCTAGCCTCACCGCGATGCTCTGCGCATGTGCTGTCAGCCCTTCGGCTTCAGCAATGGTAACGGCGTGCGGCCCTAGCGCAGCCAGCGCCTGGGGGGGCACCTTGGCAAAGGTGGTGCGCTTCAGAAAATCATGCACCGAAAGCCCGGAGGCGAAACGCGCCGTGCCGGAGGTGGGCAGCACATGGTTCGGCCCAATAATGTAATCGCCCATCGCTTCCGGCGTGCTGCGGCCCAGAAACACAGCCCCAGCGTGGCGCACTTTAGCGAACACAGGCTCGGGGTCCGCCAGCATCAACTGCAAATGCTCCGGGGCCACACGGTTGGAAATCTCCACCGCTTCGTCCCAGCTTCGCACCAGAATAATCGCGCCATGGCGCCGCCAGCTTGCACCCGCAATCTCTTTGCGCGGCAAAGTTTCCAAGGCCTGGTCCACGGCGGTTTCCACGGCGGCGGCAAGCGAACCACTCGTCGTCACCAAAATCGATTGCGCGTCCTCGTCATGCTCGGCCTGCGCCAGTAAATCGTATGCCAGTTGCACCGGGTTACAGCCTTCATCGGCGATAATCAGCACCTCAGACGGGCCGGCGATGGAATCGATGCCCACCTGGCCAAACACCTGCCGCTTGGCCTCCGCCACATAGGCATTGCCGGGGCCTACAATCCTGTCCACACGCCGGATGGTGGCGGTGCCATAAGCCAGGGCCGCCACTGCCTGCGCCCCGCCCACGCGGTAAATTTCGCTAATACCGGCAATATTCGCCGCCGTGAGCACATACGGGTTCAACACGCCATCAGGCGCTGGCACCACCATGGCAATGCGCCGCACCCCCGCCACCTTGGCCGGAATCGCGTTCATCAACACCGACGACGGATAAGCTGCCTTGCCGCCGGGCACATACAGCCCCACAGCGTCCAGCGGCCCCCAGCGCATTCCGCAAATAACGCCCTCGTCATCGGTATAGGCAATGTCGCGCGGCATCTGCGCGTGGTGGAAACTCTCAATCCGTCGCGCCGCCAGGGCCAGCGCCTCACGCAGCGGCTTGGGTGTTTGCGCCTCGGCTTTATTCAGCTCATCAGCCGTCACCCGCAGGCCGGAAGCGGCCAGCTCCAGCCGGTCGAAGCGCGCGGTGTAATCCAGCAATGCAGCATCGCCGCGCACCTGTACGTTCTCAATAATCTCGCGTACCGCACCAGAGACTTCCTCCGCCACCGCGGCACGGGAGAGCAGCTTTGCGAACGCAGCTCCAAAACCCGGATTTTGTGTGGTCAGAATTTTCATGAACCCAGCGCCTTCCTGAATGCCTCCACCCAGGCACCAATTTCATCCGGCCTCGTTTTCAAAGCAACACGATTCACGATGAGACGCGATGACACTTGCGCGATCACATCTGTTTCCACCAATCCGTTCGCCTTAAGCGTGCTGCCTGTTTGCACCAAATCAACTATAAGTCGCGAAAGCCCCAAACCCGGTGCCAGCTCCATGGAGCCTGAAAGCCCTACAATCTCCGCCTGGATGCCCCGCCGCGCGAAATGCCGCTTGGCGGTGTTGGGGTATTTGCTGGCGACACGAATGGCGGAAATCCGGGAAAGGTCCGTCAACCCCGCATCGTCTCTGGGTTCAGCCACGGAAATGCGGCATTTGCCGATGCCAAGGTCTAGCGGTGCGTAAACCTCCGGGTAGTCAAACTCCATCAGCACGTCGCCGCCGCAAATGCCGATCTCCGCCGCGCCGAAAGCCACAAAGGTGGCTACATCGAAAGAGCGCACCCGGATGACATCCACATCCGGGTGGCTGGTATGGAAGCGCAGCTTGCGGGAGTTTTCATCGGCATATTCCGGTTCCGGCATAAGGCCAGCACGGGCCAGCACGGGGCCGGCTTCCTCCAAAATACGCCCCTTGGGCAATGCGAGCACGATTGACATGGCCGCGCCCTTACCATCGCCCAGGCAGAGATGCCAGCTTGGCCCTACACACAGCTTCTGAACCTGACATCCACTCAGCTCATGTTGAACAAACGCATTTGCAACCGTTGGGTCCAAATTGCGCTCAACTCATCCGCCAATTTTTTTAATCCCACGCGGGGAGAAACATTAGAACGCAGCTTCAACCCAAGCTCGGAAACCAACACGCGCAGGGCGGCGTTCGCGTCTTTTTCAAAATCCTCGTAAATCAAACGCAGCGGCGTAACGCTCTCATCCGCAAACCACTTCAGCCAGCCGTGCCGCTCCTGTTCGTAGGAGGCGTGAATATCCAACAGCCGTTTTAGATCAAACTGGCTATCTTTTAGTTCAACCGAAACAGTCTCGCCGGGGCGTATATGCCAATGCCCGGTTAATTCGGCCTTAAAACGAGAAACCGCCTGTGCCGCGTCGTTCCGGCGAGAAGGTAAACAACCCGCAGATCAGGAAATAACCGGCGCAGAAATGGCGCCAATGGCGCTGCATCCTGCCAGGAGGTTTTGAATATAAACATCTCATCCGGCCCGGAAGCGAGATTTTCCAAATAGTCACTGAAATGCCTTGCGCGCAGAAACTCCATTTGCTGCTGTGCCGGACCGCGCGGGTTAAAAATTTCGTTCGGCTTGCTGCTCTGCCCTGCCGCGTGAAGCACTTCACAAAGATGTGTGCTTCCTGAGCGCGGCGCAAATGCAATCATTACCGTAGGTTTGGCGTAAACCAGACCCTCGAATTCCTTTTCGGACCAATCCTTATAATCCGGAAATACGCTCTCCAGCCCCATCCCGTTCCCCCTGCTGCGCGCCCTGGTTAAAGACCCGTCCAGGGCGCGGCAAGGCGTATGGCGTTTAATGGACCATTGTCGGCGTCATATCGTTCTGGATAATCGCCGCCGCTGCAAGCTGCTGGTTTTCAGCGATGGCCATTGGCGTTCCATCCGCCGCGTGGATGGAAAAAGCCGGGCCAGTCTCGGTCATCACGGGCTTTACAAAGGCAATTTCCTCAAGCCCCAACAAAGCCAACTGCGCTGGAGAGATATGATGAATATCCAGCATGGTGCCAGGGTTGAAATTGGCTGTGCCGTCATGGTCTTTGATGTTCATCGTCTGTCCTTTCAGGCCCGACGAGCCAGAAGCCCCAGCTTGACGTCCCATTATGTCTGAATTGGGGTCAAGCCGTGGTTTTACCAGCTAAATCCCGAGTCGCGATATTCAATCGCCATCCACTGTTCTGGCCGGAACGGGCATCTTGCCCTGGCCGCGCGAGATAGGGATGGTTTTCACTACGGGCTGCGGCACCGGGCGGATCAAATCCACATGCAACAAACCGTTATCCAGCCAGGCGCCCTTCACTTCTATGCCCTCGGCAATCACAAAGGCCCGCTGAAACTGCCGCGCTGCAATGCCCCGGTGTAAAAACACCCGCCCCTGCACATCGTCAGTCTGGCGGCCTCTTATCACCAACTGGTTATCTTCCAGGGTGATTTGCAGGTCATCCATGGTAAATCCGGCCACCGCGAGGGTAATGCGCAACGAAACCGGGCTGAGCTGCTCGATATTGTAAGGCGGGTAGCCGTCCGACGAGTTTTTTGCCGCGCGTTCGATCATCTGTTCCAGATGGTCAAAACCCAAAAATAACGGCGAGGTGAAAACGCGAGTGTTCATGTACAAAGCTCCCCCATATGAGCGAAGCAGGTTAAGGACCCTCCGAAGAGGCATCCGGGACCTTATGTTGGCATGGTTTTACAGCGATGCAAGAGGGGCGCGTTGCAGGGCCCGGCGCGGCGGATTACATGCGGGGGCATGTCTGAGACCGAAACCTCCGCCCCGCTGCTGCCCATTCTCATTTATCCCGACTTGGTGCTGCGCAAGCACGCCCGGCCCGTTACCCCGGCGGATGCTGACGAGGTGCGCCGCCTTGTGCCCTCTATGTTCGCCACGATGTATAAAGCGCCCGGCATTGGCCTGGCCGCCAACCAGATCGGCAGCCTGCTCCGCGTAATTGTGGTGGATGTGGCACCCAAGGACGAGCAGCACCCCATCGCGCTCATCAACCCGGAAATCATCGCTGCATCCGCTGAGACCGCGACCCAGGAGGAAGGCTGCCTTTCCATTCCAGAGCTTTATGCCGAGGTGACCCGCCCGGCGCGGGTAAAAGTGCGTTACCAGGATTTGGGCGGGGTTAAGAAGGAAATTGAGGCTGATGGCCTGCTTGCCGCCTGCCTCCAGCACGAGATCGACCATCTGAACGGCGTGTTGTTCGTGGATTACCTCTCCGCGCTGAAGCGCAACATGCTGCTGCGCAAGCTGGCCAAGGCGCAAAAACGGTAATGGCCCAGCCCCTCAAACTCGCTTTCATGGGCTCGCCGGATTTCGCGGTGCCGGCCCTTCGCGCCTTGGTGGAGGCCGGGCACGAGATTGCGGCGGTTTACGCCCAGCCGCCCAAACCCGCCGGGCGCGGCCAGAAGGAGCAGCCCTGCCCTGTTCACGCCGCCGCTTTGGCCCTTGGCCTGACTGTCCGCACCCCCGCCAAACTGCGTAACAACGCGGAGGAGCTGGATTATTTCCGGGCCCTGAACCTTGATGCCGCCATCGTCGCCGCTTACGGCCTTATTTTGCCGCAGGATTTTCTGGACGCCCCAAAACGCGGCTGCCTGAACATCCACGGCTCCCTGCTGCCACGCTGGCGGGGTGCGGCACCCATCCAGGCCGCCATTGAAGCCGGGGATGTGGAAACCGGCATCACCATCATGCAGATGGAAGCCGGGCTGGATACCGGCCCCGCGCTGCGCCGGGAAGGCACGCCCATCGGTGCCCATGATACCTCCGCCGATTTGCATGACCGGCTGGCGGCGCTGGGCGCCAAGCTTATCCTGCGGGAGCTGACCGAACCCAGCACCCCTATCGCGCAGAACGATGCGCTTTCCAACTACGCGCCCAAACTCTCCCGCGAGGATGCGCGGTTGAATTTTCTGCTGCCCGCCGCTGTGCTGGAACGGCGCATCCGCGCGTTTTACCCCTGGCCCGGTGCGCTCGGCCTGCTGGGGGATATGGTGGTGAAAATTCTCGCCGCCGAAGTGGTGCAGGGCGAAGGCGTGCCCGGCACTTTGCTGCCTGGCGGGCTTGTTATCGCCTGCGGGGAGAATGCGTTGCGCATCACGCGCCTGCAACGCGCGGGCAAAGCCGCGATGAGCGCCGAGGATTTTCTGCGCGGCTATAAGCTGCCAGAAGGGGCAAGGTTCTATTGAACGTATGGGCCTTAGAGATTGAGTATGACGGCTCGCCCTTCATGGGCTGGCAGCGGCAAAAGCACGGCCTTGCCATCCAGCAGGTGATTGAGGAAGCCGCCGCGCGAATCCGTGGCGGGGCGGACATCACTGACGCCGTCTCCGCTGGCCGCACGGATGCCGGAGTGCACGCGCTGGCGATGGTCGTGCAGGTCGAGCTGCCGGATTTCACGCCTTACCGCATTCGCGAGGCGATGAATTTTCACTTGAAGCCCCACCCCATCATCGTGCTGCGTTGTTGCCTGGCACCGGAGGGCTGGAATGCCCGTTTCTCCGCCCGCGAACGCAGCTACCGCTACATCATCCTCAACCGCCCCCAGCCACCGACGCTGGAGATCAATCGCGTCTGGCATGTGAAAAACCGGCTGGACGAGCAGGCGATGCACCGCGCCGCGCAAGCTTTGCTTGGGCATCATGACTTTTCATCTTTCCGCGCCTCCGCCTGCCAGGCGAAAAGCCCCATGCGTACGCTGGATTTTTGCGCCGTGCGCCGCGAGGGAGAAAAAATCATCATGGAAACCCGCGCGCGGAGTTTCCTGCACCATCAGGTGCGCAATATCATCGGCAGCTTGAAAATGGTCGGCGAAGGCCGATGGCCGGAGGCGCGTATCGCCGAAATTCTCGCTGCCAAATCCCGCCTTGTCGCGGGGCCGACCGCGCCTGCCGAGGGGTTGTATTTTACCGGCGTAGAATATGATCCTGCGCTTGAACTGAGCTGACACCCGGCCCAAACTAGCGGCCCAGGAGTCCCGTATGCCCCACGCTGATTTCGTGCATCTGCGCGTCCATTCCGCCTATTCGCTCTCGGAAGGCGCGATCAAGCCCGAAAAAATCGCCTCGCTGGCGGCAGCGGACAATATGCCCGCGGTGGCGATTACCGACACCTCCAACATGTTCGGCACGCTGGAATTCACCCAATACTGCACCAAATCCGGCGTGCAGCCCATCATCGGCTGCCAGCTTGGCCTGGCCCGCCCCGGCACCATTCTGGCACCTGACTATGTGGTGGCCTTGGCACAGAATGAGCAAGGCTATGCCAACCTCCAGCGCCTCACCTCACTCTCCTTCTTCTCTGGCGACGGCATCAAACCGCAGATCACCCGCGAGCAGCTTTGCGAACACGCGGAAGGCTTGTTCCTGCTCACCGGCGGCGCGCTCGGCCCCATTGGCCGGTTGCTGGCGGAAGCGCAGATGGAGGAAGCCCGTATCTATCTCTCCGCGCTGAAGGATGCTTTCCCCAACCGCATCGCCATCGAGCTACAGCGCCATGGCGAGGCGCTGGAAGAAGCCATTGAACCTGGCTTTCTCGTCCTCGCGGAGGAGTTCGGCCTTCCCCTTGCCGCCACCAATGAATGTTTCTTCGCCAAGCGCGACATGTACGAGGCGCATGACGCGCTGCTCTGCATCGCCGAAGGCCGCGTGCTGGCGGAAAAAGACCGCCGCCGTGTCACGCCTGAGCACTGGTTCAAACCCGCCGCGATGATGCGGGAACTTTTCAAAGACCTGCCAGATGCCTGCGACAACACCATCGCCATCGCGCAGAGCTGCACGGTGATGACCGGCACGCGCAAACCGCTGCTGCCACGCTGCCCGAAAGTGCGCGAAGGTGCTACGGAAGCCGAAACATTGCGTGCGATGTCTGAGGAAGGTTTGCGCGCGCGGCTCGCCTTCGAAAATATCGAGGGCGATGCGCAGAAGGAATATTGGGACCGGCTGGAATTCGAGATCGGCATCATCATCCAGATGGGCTTTCCCGGCTATTTCCTCATCGTGGCGGATTTTATTCAATGGTCGAAGGACCATAACATTCCTGTCGGCCCCGGCCGTGGCTCAGGGGCTGGCTCGCTCGTTGCCTGGGCCTTGCGAATCACCGACCTCAACCCGCTGCGCTATGCGCTGCTGTTTGAACGCTTCCTCAACCCCGAACGCGTTTCCATGCCGGATTTCGATATCGATTTCTGCCAGGAACGGCGCGACGAGGTTATCAAATACGTGATGAATGAATACGGGGCCGATCAGGTCGCGCAGATCATCACCTTCGGCAAACTGCAAGCCCGCGCTGCGGTGCGCGATGTTGGCCGCGTGCTTGGCCTGCCCTATGGCCAGGTGAACAAGGTGGCCGAGCTTATCCCCAACAACCCGGCCAAGCCTGTCTCCTTAAAGGAAGCCATAGACGGCGAGATAAAACTTCGCGAGCTGCGCGATTCCGATGAAGGCCTTGCCCGCCTCATGGAAATCGCCCAGCAGATCGAGGGGCTGTATCGCCACGCCTCCACCCACGCGGCGGGTGTGGTCATCGGCGACCGCGAGCTGGTGAAGCTGGTGCCGCTTTATAAGGACCCGCGCTCAGAGCTTCTGGTGACGCAATATTCGATGAAATATGTCGAGCAGGTCGGGCTGGTGAAGTTCGACTTCCTCGGCCTCACCACGCTTACCATCATCGACCGCGCGCTGAAATTTCTCCGCCGCCAGGGCATTGAGCTGGATATTTCCAAAATCCCGCTTGATGATAAGCCGACTTACGAAATGATCAGCCGGGGTGACACTGCCGGCGTGTTCACGTTTGAAACCAATACCTTCCGTGGCGCGCTGTTGCAGATGCGGCCGGACAGGTTCGAGGACCTTGTCGCTGCCCAGGCGCTCTGCCGACCCGGCCCGATGGCGAACATCCCCGATTACTGCGAACGCAAGCGCGGCGCGAAATGGGAAGCGCCAGACCCCTCCATCCACCATATTCTCGAAGAAACCAACGGCATCATCGTCTACCAGGAACAAGTGATGCAGATCGCCCAGGTGATGGCGGGCTACACGCTGGCGGGGGCGGATCTGCTCCGCCGCGCGATGGGCAAGAAAATCCGCGCGGAGATGGATACGCAGCGCGAAATTTTTTTGAACGGGGCTTTGGAAAAAGGCTTCACCGCTGAGCGCGCCAACGAAATTTTCGATCTGATGGCGAAATTTGCTGATTA
This sequence comes from Rhodospirillales bacterium, assembly GCA_028866335.1. The sequence continues at coordinate 2,665 of JAGWIL010000036.1, read as the reverse complement.
CGGCTTCAACAAATCCCACGCCGCCGCCTATGCCCTGGTTTCCTACCAAACGGCTTACCTGCGCGCCAACCACCCGGTGGCGTTTCTGGCCGCCTGCATGTCGCTCTCCATCGCCAACACGGACAAAGTGGCGTTGTTGCGCGCGGATGCGATGCGCGGCGGTATTAAGGTGCTTCCCCCCGATGTGAACAAATCCGGCGCGGATTTTGAGGTGGAATTGCAGGAGGATGGCTCTTACGCCATCCGCTTCGCGCTGGGTGCCATCAAGCGTATTGGCATGGGAGCGATGGATGAACTGGTAAAGGCGCGCGGCAACAAGCCTTTCAAGTCCATCGACGATTTTTCTGCCCGCATTGACCCCAAAACCCTGACCCGCGCGCAGATCGAGATTCTGGCGAAGGCCGGCGCGTTCGAATGCCTGGACAATAACCGCGCCCGCATCTTCAGCGCGGCGGAAGCCATTTTGCGCACCGCTCAGGCCGGTCTGGCGGAACGCGAGAGCGGGCAGATCGGCCTGTTTGGCGGCGGCGAACCGGAGAAAATCCGCCTGGGCACAGGGCCGGACTGGCCAGAGAGTGAACGCCTGGCCTTCGAGGCCGAGGCTATCGGTTTTCACATCTCCGCCCACCCGCTGGACATGTACGCCCAGGCGCTGAAACGGCTGGACGTGACCGCCTCCGCCGCCGTGCAGCGCAAAGCCGCATCCGGCCCGGTGCGCGTGAAACTGGCCGGCATTGTGGGGGCAAAGAAAGAGCGCATCACCCGCACTGGCAGCCGCATGATGTGGCTTAATTTGTCGGATATTCAGGGCAGCATCGAAGTCACGCTATTCTCCGAGGTGCTCAACCGCTCCCGTGAGATGCTGGCCGAAGGCACGGCGCTGCTCGTTACCGCCGACGCGAAGATGGACGGCGAATCACTCCGCCTCACCGCCTCGGATATCACGTTGCTGGACGATGCGGCGCGGGATGCCGGGGCGGGCTTAAAAATCTGGCTGGACCGGGAAGATGCCATTCCCTCGCTTAAAACCTTATTTGAGCGCGAGGGGCGCGGCAAGGGCCGCATTATTCTGGTGCCCAAAACCGGCACGGAAAGGCGTTTGGAAATGCGCTTGCCCGGCGGCTTCAATGTTTCCCCGCGCCTGGCGCAGGCCGCCAAACTGGTGCCGGGGGTGGAATTGGTGGAGGATTGTTGAGGGTAACTTAACCCTCCTGATCAGGCTCTGATTCAAGAGGCGCAGCTTGCGTCTCTGGTGCGTGGCTAGGCAGGAAACCCTGCGCCAGCTCATGATAAAGCGGGTGCGGGCAAACCAGCCGCGAGGCCCCCAGCCCAAGCATGGCCGCCACCATTACCGGAATTGCCGCGTTGGTGTTGCCGGTCATTTCCAGAACGATCACAAAGGCTGTCATCGGTGCCTGCACCACGCCGGAGAAATATCCCGCCATGCCCAGCAGCGCGCCCACGCTAACCGCCCGGCCACCTTCCCCGGCTATCCACGCGCCAAGCCCCGCGCCAACGGAGAGAGACGGCGCGAAGATGCCCCCCGGAATGCCGGAAACCGCCGTTATAAGCGAGGCCAAAAATTTCGCAGGCCAAAAATACCAATGCGGCGCCACACCTTCCACCGCCGCGCGAGCCGTGCTGTACCCCGTGCCAAAACTGGCCCCGTGGGTGGCAATGCCCAGCACAGCCACAACCAACCCGCACACCAGCGCATAACCCATCCGCCGCTTTGCCGGGTTAATCAATATCCAGGCTTTCGCCCGTTTGCCTATGTCCAGCATCAACCGGCTATATAACCCGCCCAAAAAGCCACCAGCGGTGCCACACAAGGCCGTTAGCCCCCAGCCGGCCAACCCCACCACGGCGGCGTTGCTGGTGCCGAAATACGTGTAATTGCCCATTACCCCCAGCGAGACGAGACCGGCGATGATCACCGCCGTCAGCACCAGGCCATTGGTTTTAACCTCGAAGCTGCGGCTCATTTCCTCAATGGCGAACACAACACCCGCAAGTGGCGCGTTGAACGCTGCGGCAATGCCTGCCGCCGAGCCTGCGAGGATCAACCCGCGCTCGTTCTGTGCACCGCGCAGCCTTGCCACTTGCAGCATGATGGCAGCGCCTATCTGCACCGTTGGACCCTCGCGCCCCACCGATGCCCCACATAGCAGGCCCACCACCGTCAACCCGATTTTGGCGACGCCTATCCGCATTGAAAGCAACGTGCGCCTGGCAACTCCTCGCGGCAATTGCCGCGCCGCAATAGCCTGCGGAATGCCGCTGCCTTGTGCCCCGGCAAACACGCTGCCCGCCGCCCAGGCGCAAAAGGCAAACCCCAGCGGCGTAATGAGCAAGGGCAATGCCCAAAACCGCCCGCTTACATGAAAAAACAGGTTTTCCGCGCCATCCGCCGCGCGGGCAAACAGAATGCTCATCGCACCCACTGCCACGGCACCGCTCCAAAATGCCACGCGGCGGCGCCACATCCGGCCCGCAAGCACCGGCAACAGGCTTCCTGGCACCTTCAACCTGCTTTTCAAGCTCTTGCCTCCCATGCCCAACGCCGCTAGAAGCCCGTCAACGGATATGGGCACTTAGCTCAGCGGTAGAGCATCACCTTGACATGGTGGGGGTCACAGGTTCAATCCCTGTAGTGCCCACCATA
>JAGWIL010000035.1 GCA_028866335.1 Rhodospirillales bacterium | reverse complement strand
GGAGATTTGGCGATGCCGGTCACTTCAGCAGCAGAGATCAGGCGGGCGCGCAACGCGGTGGCCGCGGCGTTCATGGGCTGGACGCTGGACGCGTTTGATTTCTTTATCCTGATTTTGACCCTCGACAATGTTTCCAAGGCGTTTGGCGTTAGCATCGATTCAGTGGCGTTTTCCATCACGCTCACTTTGGCAACGCGCGCGGTGGGTGCGTTTGTGTTTGGCCGCCTTGCGGATATTTATGGCCGCAAGCCGATCCTGATGCTTGTTATTCTGCTCTACTCCTTTTTCGAGGCACTCACCGGCTTCGCCTGGTCCTTCACTGCCTTCATGGTTATTCGCACGCTGTTTGGCATCGCCATGGGCGGGGAATGGGGCATTGGTTCCTCGCTTGCCATGGAAACCATCCCGGATCGCTGGCGCGGCTGGGTTTCCGGGCTGTTGCAAGCGGGTTATCCGTTCGGGTTTTTTCTGGCGACCCTGTTGTTTGATTTTGGCCTTCGCCCGCTGGGTTGGCGCGGCATGTTCTTTGTTGGCGCGTTGCCGGCCCTGCTGGTGTTCTTCATTGCGTCCCATGTTGAGGAAAGCCCGGCTTATGAGGCCATGAAGCACCGGCCAAACCGGGTGCCGATCAGCTTCGTGCTCCAAAAGAACGTGAAACTGGTTGTTTACGGTGTGTTGATGATGGCCGGGTTTAATTTCTTCTCCCACGGCACACAGGATATTTACGTGAAGCTGTTCCTGGGCAAGCAGCTCCATTTTGCGCATAGCGAGATGGCCAATGTGGCGCTCATCTTCAACGCGGGTGCAATTCTTGGCGGCATTCTGTTTGGCTTCCTGAGCCAGAAGATCGGCCGCCGTTATGCCATTATCGGCGCTTGTGTGGTGTCGCTTCTGGCGCTGTGGCCGTGGTCTCATGGCACGAATTTCGCCACCATCGCCATCGCTGCGTTCTTCATGCAGGTTGGCGTGCAGGGGGCGTGGGGCGTGGTGCCGGTGCATTTAAACGAGCTGTCGCCCGCTGAAATTCGCGGAACATTTCCTGGCTTCGTCTACCAGCTTGGCAATTTTGCGGCCTCTTTCAACGCGCCGATTCAGGTGTCTCTGGCGATGGGCCATGGCGGGGATTATGGCTATGCGCTGGCGCTGGTGGGGGGCGTTGTTGCCATTCTTCTTATCATTCTGATGATATTCGGGCCGGAAGCCCGCAACGTCTCCATGGAACAAGTAACGCAAGCATAGTTGGTGCCGCGCTTACGGCCTTTGACGAGAAAGATGTCTGGATGGCGGGCGCGAGGATAGACGTATTTTGCAGCCATCGCGCTCTACTTTAATTGTTATAGAGCCGGATGATTTATTCAGCGGCGGCGCGTAAGGCGAGGCCAGTGCCCAGCGGTGCCAAGGGCAGCGCCGCCAATAGCATCGCGAAAAGCATGTAAAGCGGTGCCGCCGGGTGCAAGCTGGTGGCCGCCGCCGTGCCGAAGATCAGGCTGGGGATCATCAGCGGCAGGGTAATCAGCGGCATCAAAATAGCCCCCCGCCGTGCGCCGGTGGTAAGCGCTGCCGCCAACGTGCCGAGCAGCGAGAAAATCAGCGTTCCCGGCAGCAAGGTCAGCAGCAATAATGGTAATTTCTCCCCCGGGAGGCGCAACATCACCGCCAGCGGCCCGGCGATTATGAGCAGTGGCAGGCCCGTGGTTAGCCAATGCACAATGGTTTTGGCGGTAGCGATGGCATAGGCGGGCCAGCCCGAAAGCAGCAGCAGGTCCAGGGTGCCGTCCTCAAAATCCGGCCCGAACAGCCGTTCCAGCGGCAAAAGTGCGGCGAGGAGCGCCGTGACCCACACTACGCCGGGGGCAATGCGGGAGAGAACCAACGGGTCTGGCCCCGCGCCAAGGGCAAACAGCGTGCCCGCGATAACAAAAAACAGCAACGCCGCCATGCTCTCGGCGCCATGCCGGAAGGAAAGCCGCAGTTCTTTTGCAATCAGGCTTATCATAGCGCCAGCACCTGCGTTTCCGGCAATTCCAGCGGTGTGTGGGTGCTGGCGATAATCATGCCGCCGCGCTGCCTCTGGGCCTCACACAGCCCCAGGAATTGCTGAATGGAGGCCGCGTCCAGCCCTGTTGTTGGTTCATCCAGCAGCCATAAGGGTTTTTCCGCTGCCACCACCCTGGCGATGGCAAGCCGCCGCTTCTGTCCGGCGGACAGAAACCGTGACGGCAAATGCGCGAATTTTTCCAACCCCACCAGTGGCAGCGCGGTTTGCGGTGCCTGTTCGGCCGGGGTGAGGGCGGGTTTCACCGCATCCTGGTGGCCAAGCCAGCCAATGCGGGCGGCATGGGCTTCCCGGTCTGCCAGAGCGGGCAGATTATTCCAGAATAGCTCCCCAGCGGCCAAGGGCGTCAGCCCTGCCAGGGCGCGCAGCAGGCTGGATTTACCCGCGCCATTCGCTCCACGCAGGAGAAGAATACCCCCTGGGCATAACGAGAAGCTGATACCGTTGAGAATCAACCGGTCGCCTCGGAAAATGGAAAGATTTTCGGCTGTGAGCAGGTGAGGGATCCTCGGGCGCGGAATAGACGGGTGGGTACGGCTATGGTTTAAGCCGGAACAAATCACAAGCGGCTTCAGACGAAAGGTTTTGCGCCATGACAGCGATCGGTCACGATAGCCTGGAAACCAAGAAAACCCTGACCGTGGATGGCAAGGCCTACACATATTTCTCACTCCCGGCGGCGGCGGCCAAGCTGGGCGATATCTCCAGGTTGCCCAAAACCCTGAAAGTGTTGCTGGAAAACGTGCTGCGTTTTGAAAACGGTGCCAGCTATACGCAGGAAGACGCAAAATCCATTATTGGTTGGCTGGAAAAAGCCACCTCGACCAAGGAAGTGCCTTTCAAGCCCGCACGCATCTTGATGCAAGACTTCACCGGCGTGCCGGCGGTGGTGGACCTTGCCGCGATGCGCGACGGCATCGGCAAATTGGGTGCGGCCCCGGAGAAAGTGAACCCGCTGATCCCGGTCGACCTTGTGATCGACCATTCCGTGATGGTGGATTATTCGGCCTCGCACGATGCTCTGCAGAAGAACATCGACCTTGAGTTCGAGCGCAATGACGAGCGTTACCGCTTTCTGCGCTGGGGCCAGGAGGCGTTCAATAATTTCCGCGTTGTACCGCCCGGCACCGGCATCTGCCATCAGGTGAACCTGGAATATCTGGCACAAGTGGCCTGGACTTCCGAAAACGGCGGCAAAACCTACGTATACCCGGATACGCTTTACGGCACGGACAGCCACACCACCATGGTGAACGGGTTGGGTGTGCTAGGCTGGGGGGTTGGTGGCATTGAGGCCGAGGCGGCGATGCTCGGTCAGCCTATCGCCATGCTCATCCCGGATGTCGTCGGCTTCAAATTGACCGGCAAACTGCCTGAAGGTGTGACCGCGACCGACCTCGTGCTGACCGTGACGCAGATGCTGCGCGCTAAGAAAGTGGTTGGCAAATTCGTCGAATTCTACGGCGAGGGTATGGCCGAGATGGCCCTGGCTGACCGTGCTACCATCGCCAACATGGCGCCCGAATATGGCGCGACCTGCGGCTTCTTCCCGGTTGACGACGTAACACTCAATTATCTGCGCCTCTCCGGCCGCGACGAGCACCGGATCAAGTTGGTTGAGGAATACACCAAGGTTCAAGGCTTGTGGCGTACGGATGAGGAGCCGGTTTTCAGCGACACGCTGGAGCTGGACCTTTCCACCATTCTGCCTTCCCTTGCGGGCCCGAAGCGCCCGCAAGACCGTGTGCTGTTGAAGGATGCGGGCGCGGCGTTTCAGTCTGAATTGACCAAAAGCCTTAGCGTGGCCGCCAATGCTGTTTCCGCGAAGGGCGCGGTGGTAGGCACCGATTACGAGATTACCCATGGCGATGTGGTGATCGCGGCTATCACCTCCTGCACCAACACGTCCAATCCATATGTGCTGGTTGCCGCGGGCTTGGTCGCCCGCAAAGCCCGCGCATTCGGCCTGGCACCGAAACCCTGGGTGAAAACCTCGCTGGCCCCTGGCAGCCAGGTGGTGACTGAATATCTCGACAAATCCGGCCTCACGGTGGATCTCGACGCGATGGGCTTCGAGACGGTGGGCTATGGTTGCACCACATGCATCGGTAATTCCGGCCCGCTGGCGGAGCCGATCGCAGACGCTATCGAGAGCAACAAGCTGGTCGCGGTTTCCGTGCTCTCAGGCAACCGCAATTTTGAGGGCCGCGTACACCCGAACGTACGCGCCAACTACCTGGCCTCGCCGCCGCTGGTGGTGGCGTATGCAATTTTCGGCAATATGCGCGAGGATATCACCACCGCGAAGCTTGGCACATCAAAGGACGGGAAAGACGTTTTCCTGAAGGATGTTTGGCCTACCAACAAGGAGATCCACGACATCGTGGATCGAATCGTCACCCGTGAGATGTTCCTCGAGCGTTACTCGGACGTGTTCAAGGGCCCTGCTGAGTGGCGGGCGATCGAGGTATCCGGCGGCACCGATACCTATGCCTGGCCGTCTGGCTCCACTTATGTGAAGAACCCGCCTTACTTCCAGGGCATCACGCAGGAACCGAAGCCGGTTTCAGACATCATCGGCGCGCATGTGCTGGCGCTTCTGGGTGACAGCATCACCACCGACCACATCTCCCCTGCCGGGAACATCAAGAAATCTTCCCCTGCCGGTGTGTTCCTCTCGGAGCATCAGGTGCAGCAGAAGGATTTCAACTCCTACGGTTCGCGCCGCGGCAATGACGACGTGATGGCCCGCGGCACCTTCGCCAATATTCGCATTAAAAACGAAATGCTGGGCGGTGCCGAGGGCGGCAACACCAAACATTATCCTGGTGGCCAGGAAATGCCGATCTTTGACGCCGCCATGCTGTATAAGAACGAAGGCGTGCCCCTGGTGATATTCGCCGGGCAGGAATACGGCACCGGCTCCTCGCGCGACTGGGCAGCCAAGGGCACCATGCTGCTAGGCGTGAAAGCTGTTATCGCCGAAAGCTTCGAGCGTATTCACCGGTCTAACCTGGTGGGCATGGGCGTGCTGCCGCTGCTGTTCAAGAATGGTGAAACCCGCAAATCCCTCGGCCTAACCGGCGAGGAAACCGTGGATATCGCCGGGCTTGATAACATCTCCCCACGCATGAACATAAAAGCGGTCATCACCCGCCTGGATGGCTCCAAACAGGAGGTTGAGCTGCTCTGCCGGATCGATACCGCTGATGAGGTGAATTACTATAAGCACGGCGGAATTTTGCCGTATGTGCTGCGCGGCATGGCCAAGGCAGCATGATATTGAGAACGTTGTGGAAAGTGGTGGGCGCGACAGGGATTGAACCTGTGACCCTTCGCGTGTGAAGCGAATGCTCTACCGCTGAGCTACGCGCCCGGTGGGCGGGCTGATAAGCTGGGCGGGAGGCGCTGTCAATTGCCTGAGGGCAAATTGAATTGCGCGTTATGGCTGTCTTGGGGAATAAATTTACGTGCATTCGGCATGAAATTCTGAGAAGTTTCAGCCGGTGGCCAATTGTGCCGGAACGCTTATAAAATCCGGATTATGATGTTTTTTCCCGGGCAGAATACTGAATATAAAGACTTGCCAGCCGGGCGTTTTCCGTTTCTGGCCCGGGGCGGCGCGATGGCTGGCCTTATCTCAGGATTCGATTGGAGCCGCACGTCATTAGGCCCGATCGAAAGCTGGCCGCCGGTTTTTTGCGCCCATGTCTCCACGATGTTGGGTGCTCCTGAGCCGTTGATGATTTTCGCCGGACCAGATGGCGTGTTGCTTTACAACGATGCGAGTATGCCTTTTACCGCCGCTCGCTGCCCTGCGGCCTTGGGCGAAACCATTGGCCAGATTTGGCCAGAAATATCTGAGGCGCTGGGCCTTATGCTCCTTACCGGCCAGAGCGGGTATGCGCCGGTAGCTTTGGCGTTGGAAAGCGCGCCAGGTATGCCCGGTTTTACCCTGCTCTGCTCGCCGTTAATGAACGAGACCGGCAAGACAATAGGGGTTTTGGCCAAAGCCGCGCGGCGGGATGAAGGAGGGGAGTGGGCGCTGAACAGGGCGCAGAACCAGATTTCAGCTTTGCGCGAGCTTGCGGGCACCATGCCCCGTCAGATTTGGACGGCAAATGCCCAGGGGCGTGTTGACTGGATGAATCCGCATTTGCGGGCTTGCCTTAGCCCGGCAAGCGACGATGAAGGCTGGTCTTCGCTTGTGCACACAGAGGACCGTTCGCTTATTGCCCGGCGCTGGGCTGAGGCCGTGGCCTCGGAAGGGCTTTATGAGGGGGAGTGTCGGTTGCAAACGGCATCCGGCGAGTATGTTTGGCATTTGGTTTACGCCACGCCCCTGCGCAATGCTGCGGGCATTGTGGAAGGGTGGGTCGGCAGTAACCACAATATTCAAGCGCGCAAGGAAGCAGAGGCCGAGGCTGGCCGTGCGCGCAACCGCATATGGCAGCTCAGCAGCACCTATATGCTCATCTTCGACCGGGAGGGGGTTATCCGGCACAGCAATCTGGCCATTGAGCTGGGCACGGGTTGGCGCCAGGAAGATATAGCGGGCCAAAATCTGCTGAATTTTGTTCATCCTGAGGATGCCGAGACCACGCTGATGGCCTTGGCGCGAGTGGCGGCGGGTGAGACGGTTCAGGGTTTTGAATGCCGTTGCCTTATGCAGAACGGCGATTACCGCGTGATTGAGTGGGACGTGGCACCAGATGGCGAGCTCAATCATGCATTCGGTCAGGATATGACGGAGAAGCGGGGCGCGATGCGTGCCTTGCAGCGCATGTGGGATCTTTCACCGGTGCTAAAAATTGTGCTGCGTCCGGGCGGTGAGGTGGTCACGGTAAATCCGGCCTGGACTAAGGCGCTAGGTTGGAGCGAACAGGCAAGCCGGGCCCGCCGGATGGCCGATTTTATTGCCCCGGACGAGCGTGAGTCCGTGCGCGCCCAGTTTAATGATTTCAGCCCCGCGGCACTGAGTTCAGAATTTACCGTGACGATGCTGACGGAGCAGGGCGATTGGCGGCAGATTGCCTGGACCAGGGTTGCCGAAGGTGGGTTGCTGTATGGCTTTGGCCGGGATGTAACTGCCGAGCGCCGCGCCGCCGCTGCCGCGGCATCCGCCAGTGCCGAGCGGGAACGCATCTGGGCTTCCTCGAATGACCTGCTGGCAATTGGCGGCGGCGATGGGGTGCTGCGCTCGGTCAACCCGGCCTGGGAACGGCTTTTGGGTTATGCCGAGAGCGAGATTTTGGGCTTAAGGTTGCTGGACTTGGTGATGCCAGAAGACCGGCCCGTGGCCGAACGCGCGATCAATGATCTGGCCGCGGGGCGCACCATACGCGATATTGAATGCCGGATGAACGACCGCCAGGGGCAGTTATGCCTGATTTCCTGGTCCGCCGATTCGCTGGGTGAATCGTTCTATTTCGTCGGTCGCGACGTAAGCGCCCAGCGCGATGCGGAAGAACAGCTCCGTCAGGCGCAAAAAATGGAAGCGGTGGGCCAGCTTACCGGCGGCATCGCGCATGATTTCAACAATCTCCTGCAAGGCATTACCGGCAGCCTGGAGCTGATGAGCAAGCGAGCTCAGCGGGGCGAGACCCAAGGGTTGGAGCGATTTGTCACGATGGCGATGAACGCTGCCGACAGAGCGGCAGCACTCACCCACCGGCTTTTGGCTTTTTCTCGCAGGCAGCCGTTGGACCCCAAGCCCGTGGAAGCCAATCCGCTCATACTTTCCATGGAGATGCTGCTGCGCCGGACTCTCGGGGAGGGTGTGGATTTACATCTGGAATTGCAGGACGAACTTTGGCTCACTCTATGTGACCCCAACCAACTCGAAAATGCGTTGCTCAACCTCGCTATCAATGCCCGTGACGCTATGCCCGAGGGCGGAAAATTGACGATCCGAACTTCGAATGCCGAATTGGAGGGAACCATCGGCCCCAGGCGGAGTGAGGTCATGCCGGGGCCGTATATTTGTATAGTGGTCACTGATTCCGGGGTCGGAATGGATGCGGCAACCATTGCCAAAGTGTTCGAGCCGTTCTTCACCACTAAGCCGCTGGGCCAGGGTACGGGGCTTGGGCTTTCAATGATCTACGGGTTCACGCGCCAATCAAACGGGCATGTGAGGATCGAGTCTGAGCCGGGCCTGGGTACCACGGTGCGGCTTTATCTGCCGCGTTACGATGGCAAGGCGGCGATTTTACAGCCATGCCCGGAGGAGGCGGATATGCCTGCCGCCGCCTTGGGTGACACAGTGCTGGTGGTGGAGGATGAGCCCGTGGTGCGCGGGTTGATCGTCGAGGTTTTGGCCGGGCTGGGATATGCCGCGCTGGAGGCGCAGGACGGACCGGGTGGGCTGGAAATTCTGCAATCCCGCCAGAAGATTGACCTATTGATTACTGATATCGGCCTACCGGGGCTGAATGGCCGGCAAATTGCGGATGCGGCGCGGCTGCTGCGGCCAAAGTTAAAAATATTATTTATGACCGGTTATGCCGAAAACGCCGGGATAGGCAGTGGCGGGCTTGAGTCGGGAATGGAAATTATGGCCAAGCCTTTCGCCATGGACGAGCTGGCAGCACGGGTTCGCGGGATGATCGCGCCGGATGGGTAAGGCGCTTCCGGCACCTCGCCGCAAATGCTAAAGCCCGCTCATGGCTGGACATTCACACGCTAAGAACATCATGCACCGCAAGGGCGCGCAGGACGCCAAGCGGGCCCGCATTTATGCAAAACTCATTCGCGAGATAACCGTCGCGGCGAAGGAAGGGTTACCAGACCCGTCGGCAAACCCACGCCTGCGCGCGGGCATTGCCGCGGCGCTGAAGCAGAACATGACGCGCGACGCGATCGACCGCGCGATTAAGAAAGCCTCAGGCGCGGGCGGCACGGAGAATTACGAATCCGTGCGCTATGAAGGCTATGGTCCGGCGGGGGTGGCGATTATTATCGAGGCGCTGACGGATAACCGAAACCGCACGGCTTCCGTGGTGCGCGCGGCTTTTAACAAATCTGGTGGGGCATTGGGGGAAACCAACTCCGTCTCTTTCATGTTTAATCGGTTGGCAGCTATTCGTTACCCGGCAAATGCGGCTTCGGCGGATGAGATGTTGGAAGCGGCTATCGAGGCCGGGGCCGATGACGTGGTGAGTGGAGAGGAAGGCCACGAGGTGCAGGCGGCGGTGGAGAATTTCTTCGCGGTGCGCGATGCCCTAGTGCAGAAATTCGGTGACCCAGCGGAAGCGGGCATGGAATGGCAGCCGAACATGACCGTGATGCTGGATGAGGATAAGGCCACATCCGTCCTGAAGCTGATCGACATATTAGAGGATGATGACGACGTGCAGAACGTCTACGCCAATTACGAATTGCCGGAAGACGTTATGGCGAAGCTCTCGGCGTGATGATGGAGGCGCGCGGGGATGGTGGGGCGGCCGCGCGGCAAATAAAGCAAAGCCGCGGCAAGGTTCGCATTCTCGGCATCGACCCCGGTTTGCGTTTTACCGGCTGGGGCGTGGTGGAAGCCGAGGGCAACCGGCTGCGCCATGTGGCGGACGGTGTGGTGGCAACCGATGGCACCGAGGATGTGCCGTTGCGGCTGAAGGCGCTGGATGAGGCGCTGGCGGATTTGCTGGCCCGATACAACCCTGATGAAGCAGCGGTTGAAGAGACTTACGTTAACCGCAACGCCACCGCCACGCTGAAGCTAGGTTATGCACGCGGCGTGGCTTTGCTGGCCCCGGCGCGGGCGGGGATTCCTGTTTTTGAATATGGTGCCAAAACCGTGAAGATGGCGGTGGTTGGCACCGGCGGCGCGGATAAGGTGCAGGTGGGGCTGATGGTGAAGCGCCTGCTGCCCGGCTCGGTGCAAAAACGCGCTGATGCGGCGGATGCGCTGGCGGTTGCCATCTGCCACGCCCACCATCGTTCCGCCGCCAATGCCTGGAAGGTGCTGAAATGATCGCGCGGTTGCGGGGCATTGTAGACAGCATCGAGGATGGCCGTTGTGTGATGGATGTGAACGGGGTGGGATACCTCGTTTTCTGCTCCTCCCGCACCTTGGCCGCTTTACCTGATGGGTTGGCAACGCTGCTGATCGAAACCCAAGTGCGTGAGGATGCGATTACCCTCTACGGCTTCTTCACCTCGGCCGAGCGTGAGTGGTTCCGGCTGCTAACCACCGTGCAGGGCGTGGGGGCGAAGGTGGCGCTGGGGATTTTATCCACTCTGTCGCCGGACCAGTTGATCGGCGCGATTGCCGGGCAGGATAAAGGCGCTCTCACCCGCGCGCCGGGGGTTGGGCCGAAGCTCGCCATCCGTATTCTTACCGAATTGCAGAGCAAGGCGGGAGCGATGCCCGGTGGTGGTAATGCGGCGTTCCCGGCGGTGTTGGCGCCAAGGGGTGCCGCGGCGGATGCGCTCTCCGCGCTCACCAATCTTGGTTATCGCCGGGCGGAAGCCGAGGCGGTGCTGGCCAAAGCTGTGGCTGAGCATGGGGAGGATGCAACGCTGGATATTCTGATCCGCGCCGGGCTGAAGGCGTTGGCGAAGTGAAAAAATCTTTTCGCTTCCCAACGGGTAGGGAGATTGAGGGTTTTGCCTTAGCTGTGGTCTGGGCAACAATATCTTCAGCGGTCTGTACGGGCCTATGGGCGGCGTGTCTGGTTATGAGTGCGGTTCTAAATCATGAAACGATTTACTCGCCTTCACTAATTATAGTTTCCTTTTTTGGGATCACACTTCTCTGCGGATTGGTGGTTTCATTTTTGGGGTGTGCCGTTTTAGGTATTTCGGCATATTTGGCGCTTTTGGCTTGCCATATGCTGTCCCAGAGTGCCTTTCTTTTTGCGGGCCTGATCGCGGGCGTAATCTGTGGAATTATAATTGAACTTATTTTGATCTCATTTGGGGGCGGACGCGAATATTCGGCGTCTTTGAGTTTCGTCATGGCACTTGGCGGCAGCGTTGCGGCGGCACTCGCCTTTTGGCGGCATGTGCGGCCAGACCTGCGCGCTATGGAACCTGTTTTGTGAGTGACGACCGCCTTACCTCCGGCGAACGGCTTTCGGATGACGGCGCGGAAACCTCGCTGCGACCGCAAAGCCTGGAGGATTTCACCGGCCAGGCTGGCAGCCGAGAGAATTTGAAGATTTTCGTCGCCGCCGCCAAAACCCGTGGCGAGGCGCTGGACCACGTGTTGCTGCACGGCCCGCCGGGCCTCGGCAAAACCACGCTGGCGCAGAT
>JAGWIL010000359.1 GCA_028866335.1 Rhodospirillales bacterium | reverse complement strand
CTGCGGATTTCGCCCAGGCACTGCGCGCGGCCCCGGAAGCAAAGCATGCCGCTTCTGAAAGTTTCAGCCTGAACCTGGATGATTTCGGTGGCGATGCGACGATGGTGGCCCCGCGCCGCGCGGCCGAACCGGCCGCTGCGCCGCCGCCCCAGACGCCGGTGGTTAAGAAAACCCCCAGCATGGCGCTGCTGGGCGGGGGTGCCGTTGCGCTGCTGGTGGTGCTGGGCGGGGGCGGATATTTCCTGTTCAGCGGCGGCCACAAACAGGCCGCACCGCAAACAACAGCGCAAACCCCACCGGCCCAGCCCGCGCCAGCCCAACCGCAACCCGCCGCACCTCCGCCGATGACGGCGGCCCAGCGCGAGGCGGCGTTCACCGCAACGCTCAGCGCGCTGCCCTGCACATTGTTGAACGCCAGCGGCCAGGGCAGCACCGCCGTGCTCACCGGCATTGCCGGGGCGGGCGCACCGCAGGCAGCGCTGACCGCCGCGGTAAGTGCCCTGCCAAATCCTGGCTCGGTTGAAAACCAGATTCAGACCGTCGATGGACCTTATTGCGCGGCGCTTGACGCGATCCGGCCCTATCATCCGCTTTTCGCGCCATCCGGCACCGCTCTGGGCCTGGCGCTGGCGGGGGGCAAAACCGTGTTGCACGATGGCGAGCTGATCACCATCGACCAGACCATGCCAAATTTCAGCGGCTATCTGGAGACCGATTATTTTTCCAGCGACGGCACGGTGCTGCATCTCTACCCCACCCCCACTGACGCGGCGCGGAAATTTCCCGCGGGCGGCGCCAAAACTCTTGGCGACCCGGCCCATGGCGGCGCAAGCTGGCAGGTAAGCGCGCCTTACGGAACGGATATGATCCTCACCATCGCCTCATCCGCACCGCTGTTCACCACAGCACGGCCGCAGGATGAAAATGCGAGTGATTATCTCCCCGCATTGCGAATGGCGCTGCAAAACGCGGCCTCCAACGGCGCGCAGATTTCTGTGGCGGCGATACCGGTGGTGACATTGCCAAAAACTGGCGGTTGAGACGCATTTTCATTTAGCCGGTTGATTCCAAGCTGCCTGCAAAGTAAACGAACCTGAAATCATCCCGTTTTGAGACGCATTCTCATCAGGTAACGCTTTGTTACCACCACGCGGCTTTCGTTACATCAAATGCCATTACGTACTCTGTTATCTTACAGAGAGCCTGTTAAATTGCGTCGGTGTCTTGGCAGTCAAAGACATCAATATTTAAAAGAAAGCTCATCAGATGAAAGCATTCCTTACCACTTGCGCGATGCTTGGCCTGGGCCTGGCCGCAGCACAACCTGCCTTGGCAGACAACCAGCCCGGCACGGCTTCAGCCGTGCAATCTGCTTTCGCGGGCGTCGCCAAACAGCATTACAAAGTTTATGTGCTGCCCGGCGGCATGGGCTTCGTTGGCCCGGATGGTCAGCACCACGATTCGATTGCCCCTTCGACCTTCGTTCTCAAAGTCGGGGTGCCTGTCACCTTCACCATAACCAACTTCGATGATGGCAGCCACTCGATCACCGCGCCAGGCCTCGGCGTGAACATCATGATCAAGCCTGGCACGGATGAGTCCGACGGCAGCATCAAACCCGCCGTGACCACCTACACATTCACCCCCACCAAGCAGGGCGAGTTCCATTGGAACTGCATGGTGATGTGCGACGGGCCAAGCCATTGGGCGATGTCCCCCGGCTTCGACGGCCCTGGCCGTGACGGTTATATGGGCGGAACCTTCAAGGTTCTCTAAGTTTAAGCCACTTGGTACAAACGAAAACCTCGCCCATTGCGGCGAGGTTTTTTATTATGCGCTTGCAAGCCCGCCTGTTCGATAACAAAGACATAGCCGCTTGCCTGCCGTCAGCATCGCCTGTTTTTCCGGGCAGACGGCCATGGCAACAGGCACGGGCGGCAACGGTGCCGTGGCCAGCGGCGTGAGCCAGAAATCCGGCATGCTGGCGATGAAACCCTGGCGAAGTTGGCTGACCTCAGCTTCAGTTTTCCCGATTGCCGCCGCGTTGAAAAAGCGCGGGTCGCGCGTGAAAATAAGATAAGCCTGGGTCTCGTTCAGCATCAGTTCGGTCAGGCTGGTGTCGTAACCCTGGCGGCCGAGGAAGCCGGTAAAAGCCGCGCGATCATCCGGTGTAAGGCTGGCCCAGAACTGCTCCACGTAGTGGCGGTATTCTGGA
>JAGWIL010000358.1 GCA_028866335.1 Rhodospirillales bacterium | reverse complement strand
TCAAGACCCGCAACGGAAAGTCCATCCTGGCTGCCGGTGGACCCTCCGTAATTCACCCCATGATTGGCGGTTTTGAAAATCGCGTTGTCGTAAACCGCTACGCCGTTGCTGCTCGTCTCAACCGAACCGACACTACCAGTCTCGCCGGTGATGGTGGTGCCTGCGATACTGCCGCTGATGGCGGTTACGTCATAGCCCTTGCCCGTTACCGTCGCGTTATGAACGTTCGATGGAATCGTCGAGAGTGTGTTCGAGGCCGTCAGCGTGATCAAATCGGCCTTACCGTTGGCGTTGATGAACGAATAGGTAATGGTCTGCGACATAAAACACCCCGGAAAATGGACAGGTAATTAAGACGTCGTAGTTGGCGGCACGAATTAATTACCGGTGGTTAATAGTAAGAATCGAAATTTTTAGAAACAATTATTTTATGAAAAACTCAGTGCGTAGATCACGTTTTTGTGCGTCAATTGCGTAAATACAAATAAAAAAATATAATAATATTTAAAATAACACAAAAATATGTGTTTTCCGTAGAAGCATGAATTAAGTGTTCATCTGAAAGTTGCGCATTTTTAGGCGGGTGAATTGACCACGCCGTCGCGCTCTAAGGGCGTGGAAACGCCTTGGCGGGGGTGTCGGCGGTGATGCGGCAGGCACGGTAGCTCATCACCGGCTGGTTCCCACGCTTGCGGATGATAACGCCCACCTCATCCGGGCAGGCTATGCCCGTGCGGCGGGTGATAAGCAGGCCGGTTTTGCCCTGCACCGCCGCACTGGGCCAGTTGAAATATGCCCAACGCTGGCCAAAGCCCAAAACCGGCACGTCCTCTGGCGCATAGAATGCCAGTTCAGCGGCGGTGGCGTAGTCATCCGAGGTAATGAAGGCCGGATTTGTGGCTGCGGCCTGCGCGGCAAACTCTTTCCAGCCCGCCATTTGCAGGGCAGAGGTGTCGCGCTTGGCCGAAATCGGTGCGAAACCGGTGAGCACTTGCGCATACACCAGCACGGTGATGCCAAAGCCCAGCGCCGAAGCCGGGCGCGCCCAGCGCATGGCTGCGGCTGCGGCAGCGGCCAGGCAGGCCGTGGGATAGAGAATGGCCACCCAATTGCCCTGCACCCGGCCTTTCAACACAAATTCCAAAAACACCGCGGCGGGCAGCAAGGTAAGCCAAAGCAGCAGCCGCGCGCCGGGGCTGGCATCGCCCCGCAACTGCCACAAACCGCGCACCGCCAGGGCCGCGATGAGCGGGGTGAACAGCAAAGCTTGCCCGCCCAGCAATTCACCAAAAAACTGCATGGCCCGGGCGGGGTTGAACCCGTCCTCCCGGCCGCCTTGCTTCAAATAGCTGGCCCAGCCATGGCCAGCGTTCCAGGCGATATCCGGCGCAAAAACCAGCAACGCTAGGGCGATGCCCGCCCAAGGCCAGGGGGTACGCAGCTGGGTGCGGATGGCAGGCGTGAACAGCGCCCACAGCCCCGCCCCAGCCAGGAACAAGGCGGCGGTGTATTTGGAAAACAGCATCAACCCGGCGATGCCCCCTGCCGCCAGCCACCAGCGTGGATTGCGGGACTCCACTAGCCGGGCCAGCGCCCACAGGCCGAGGGTCCAGAAAAACAGCAGCGGGGTGTCGGGTGTCATCAAAATGCAGCCCGCGCCCAGCATCAGCGTGGCGTTCAATAATGCGGCTGCGGCCAGGCCAAAACGCTTTCCGGGCAGCAGCCGGTTGCCGGCATCGTACAGCGCCAGCGAGCCCAGCGCCGCTGCCAGCGGGCCCAGCAGCCGAATGCCCAGCGGCGTGTCTCCGCATAACGCGATACCCGTCTTAATCCACAGCGCCACCATTGGCGGATGGTCAAGATACCCCGGCTGCAAATGCTTCGCCCAGGTGAAATAATAGGCTTCATCTGGCGTAAGCGGCAGCGCGGCCGCCAAAGCAAGGCGCAGCGCGGTGAGTGCTGCCAGCGCCGCGAGGGCTCTCTTCATGCTACCGCACGCGCCAGACCAACGTGGCGGAGACCGCGTAATTCCACACCACGCCAACCGCCGCCCCCGCCGCGCTGGAAAACAGGCTGCCGCCATCTTCCGCGTACAGCGCCTTGGCGATGCCGATATTGGCGATAGCCCCCAACCCGCACACAATCATGAACAAGGCGAGGCCCCGCCAGGCGCGGGCGCGCTTCAACCGCTGCGCCCGGTAGGTGAGCTGGTTGTTGA
>JAGWIL010000357.1 GCA_028866335.1 Rhodospirillales bacterium | reverse complement strand
CAGACGGTTTCGATTTCGGCATCCGTCAGGCTCTTTTCTGTGGGTTGCAGCGTAACCGCGATCGCCAGGGAGATTTTGCCCTCCGGCACGCCCTTGCCCTGGTAGCGGTCGAACAAAACGGCGGCTGTGACGAGGTTGCGCTCTGCCCCCTTGGCGGCGCGCAGCACGGCTTCGGCGCCCACCGTTTCATCCACCAGAAAAGCGAAGTCCCGCCGTAGGGGCTGGAAGGGCGGCAGTGTCGGGGAGGTCTTCTTCCGGCGCTTGGGCTCGGGGATGGCGTCCAGGAAAATTTCAAACGCCACGGTGCCGGCGGGCAGGTCGAGCTTTTCCGCCACGGCGGGATGCAGCGTGCCGAAACGCGCCAGCATGTTTTTCGGCCCCTGCATCAGCGCGCCGCTCTGGCCCGGATGGTAATAAACCGGACCGCCCGCAATTGTGGTGACGGCATCCATCGGCACGCCAAGCGCCGCGAGCACGGCCAGGGCGTCGGCCTTTGCGTCCATCGCGTCGAAGGCACGGGCAGGCGCCAGGGCGGATAGCCCGGTGCCGCCCACGCGCAAGCCAGCTGCCACCAGCGCCTGGGAGAGATCCGCCGCATAGGCCGGGCCGGTTTCGAACAGGCCGAAATCCGAAATGCCACGGGCCAAGTTGCGCGCGGCGGCCTGGATCAGCGTTGCCAGTGGCGTGGAGCGCATCTGGTTGAGGTCGGCGGAGATGGGGTTGGCGAGGCGCAGGCTCTCCGGTGCGTCACCGAACAGAGTGTTGGTGGCATCATCCGTGAAGGAGAACGTTACACATTCCAGCAGCCCGCGTGTGGAGAGCACCCGGCGTGCCAGCGCCGTGCGGGCCTGTTTGGGCGTGAGGATGGGGGCAGGCACCAGCGAGGCGACGGGCAGGGAGACCGGCGTTATGGCATCCAGCCCTTGCAGGCGCAGCACTTCCTCGATGAGGTCGGCCTCGGGCTCGATCTCCGCCGCACCCTCGGCGGCGGCCTGGGCACCGGACAGGTCCGGCGCTTGGTCCAGAGACTGTGGCTGGGCAACGTCATTACGCCAGCTCGGCACGTTGACGGTCACGCTCTGTGCATCCTCCGCCGCCACGGTAAAGCCGAGACGCTCCAACGACGCGACAGTTTCCGGGGCGGTGATGTCCGAGCCGCCGAAGCTTCGCAGGCGGTCGAACCGCAATGTGGCCATGCGGCCCCATACGGGGCGCGAACCGCCCTCGGTGATCTCGCTGGCCACACCGCCGCAGAGTTCCAGCACCATGGCGGTGGCGGCGTCCAGCGCTTCGGGGAGAAGCTGGCTGTCGATCCCGCGTTCGAAGCGGGCGCGGGCATCGGAGAAGATGCCGGTGCGCTGGCCGGTCTGGGCGATCCGTACACGGTCGAACAAGGCGCATTCAATGAACACGTCCGTGGTGGCGGCGTCGCAGCCTGTGCTCTCGCCGCCGGTGATGCCGGCGAGTGACTGGGCGCCCGCGCCATCGGCGATCACGCAATCTTCCGGCCCGGCCTGTACCTGCCTGCCCGCGAGGCCGGGGAAGATGTCCCCATCCCGGCCATGGCGGAGGGTAAGGGTTGAGCCGGTGAGCTTCTTCACGTCGAACACATGCAGCGGGCGGCCGAGATCGTAGGTGAAGAAATTGGTGATATCGACGAGCGTGTTGATCGGGCGCAGGCCGATGCTCTCCAGCCGTTTGGCGAGCCATGCCGGGCTTGGGCCGTTCCTCACGCCGCGCAATGTACGGCCCAGCACCCAGGGGCAGGCTTCGGGAAATTCATTCACCCACTGAATGGCGGCGGCGAAGCTGCCCTTGATGGGGGCGGGGTCGAAGGGCTTCAACGTGCCGAGGCCCGCCGCCGCGAGGTCCCGCGCGATGCCGCGAACAGAAAGCGCATCGCCCCGGTTGGGGGTGACGGAGATTTCGATGATGGGTTCATCGAGCCCCGCCCATTCAGCGTAATTGGCGCCGATCGGCGCGTCCTCCGGCAGTTCGATAATACCCTCATGGTCCTCGCCCAGCCCCAGCTCACGGGCGCTGGTGAGCATACCTTCGGATTTCACGCCGCGAATTTCGCCCACCTTCAGCACGAGGCCGCTGGTGGGGATGGTGGCACCCGCAGGGGCGAACACCACGCGCAGCCCGGTGCGGGCATTGGGCGCGCCGCAGACGACGGAAAGCGCTGGCCCGCCCGCATTCACCCGGCAGGCGCGCAGGCGGT
>JAGWIL010000356.1 GCA_028866335.1 Rhodospirillales bacterium | reverse complement strand
TACTGGCGATGAAGGCCGTGGCCTTTGCCCGGATGGGTGGCGCGGCGCACGGGCATATCCGGCGCGAGGCGCTGGGCTATACGGCGGGCGTGCTGGTTTCCATGGCCGCTCTGGGGGCCGTGCTGCTGGGCTTGCGGGCGGCGGGCGTGGCCGCGTTCTGGGGCTTCCAGTTCCAGTCGCCCATTTTCGTAGCCCTTGCCGCCTGGGTGATTCTGGCGGCGGGGTTGAGCCTGGCGGGGCTGTTTCATCTTTCCATGCCGGGATTTATCGGGCGCGTTCCGGCCCAACATAGTTTTTTCACCGGGCTGCTGGCGGTGTTGGTGGCCACACCCTGCACGGCACCTTTCATGGGCGCGGCCATCGCCGCCGCGCTGGCCCTGCCCGCTATGGCCGCCATGGGGTTGTTTCTGGCGCTGGGGCTGGGGCTGGCCTTGCCGGTTCTGCTGCTGGCGGCGGCTCCACATCTGGCCGCTGCCCTGCCGCGCCCCGGCAAATGGATGGCGTTGGCGCAGAAAATCCTCAGCCTGCCGATGTTCGCAACCTTCCTCTGGCTGGGCTGGGTGCTGTTCCGGCAAGCGGGCGCGCCGGGGCTGGCGTTGCTGCTTCTGGGTGCGCTTGCGCTGAGCTTTGCCTTGCCGCGCCGCCCGGTTTTCGCGGTGCTGATTCTGCTGCTGCTACCGTTTTTCCATGCCGCACCCGCTGGCGCTGCCCTCACCTTGCCCGGCGCGCAGCCCTATAGCGCGGCGGCGCTGGCCAGCTTGCGCGCATCCGGGCGGCCTGTGTTCATCGACCTTACCGCCGCCTGGTGCATCACCTGCCAGGTGAATGAGCGCGACACACTGGCCACCGCCCCGGTGCAAACCATGTTTAAAAGCAAGAACGTGGCGGTTCTGGTGGGCGACTGGACAAACCGCGACCACGCCATCACAGCATTTCTGGCCGCCAACCACCGCGCCGGAGTGCCGCTTTATCTCTATTACCCGCCCAACGCAGCGCCGGTGATTCTGCCGCAAATCCTCACCCCCGATATCATCAAAAACGCGCTCTCCCGTTAAAAAGTCACAAAGCCCATTGCAGCGGCGGCCCATAACGCGCAAAAGTCTTTAAGTTTTTTGTACGGACGCCAAGGACTACAGATGCAAGATGTCTCCAGCGCGACTCTGACCGGACCGCGCGCGAAATTAGACGCGGATACCATTCGCGCCACTTATTCGCGCTATGCGAAATCATACGATAGCTGGTTTGGCGTGATTTCAAGCACCGCCCGCCATGCCGCCGTGGCCGCGGTTAACGCAACGCCAGGCACCAAAGTGCTGGAAGTGGGCGTGGGCACCGGCCTTGCTTTGCCGCATTACAACGCCACCAAACGCATCACCGGTATCGACCTTTCCCGCGCCATGCTCTCCCTCGCCCGCAACCGGGTAGCCGAAATGGGGCTACGCCACGTGGAAGCGCTGGAAGAGATGGACGCCCAGGCCACCAGCTTTGAAACCGGCAGCTTCGATGTGGCCGTGGCGATGTTCGTGGCCTCCGTGGTGCCAGACCCGCACGCCCTAGTGAAAGAGCTGCGCCGGGTGGTAAAGCCCGGCGGCAAAATTCTGTTCGTGAACCATTTCGCACGGGAAAGCGGGCCCATCTGGTGGATTGAACGCGCCATGGCCGGTGCCTCCGGCCCGCTGGGCTGGCATCCGGATTTCCGGCTTGAACACATGTTCAGCCGCGCGGATTTAGCCGTTGCCAAGGTGCAGAACATGAAGCCGCTGGGGCTGTTCCGGCTGGTGGAGCTGCCGAATTAAGAGGCCAATGCGGGCCGGGTTTTGGCTACACGCATGTTAATTTTCATCAAATCCCAGCAGCTTGGCACTCTCATCCTTTGAGTGCCGGGATTTCTTGACTTCCCCGCATTGACCGGGTTAAACCGCTGGCACTCCTGAAATGGGAGTGCTAACAGCCGCGGTGCCGCAGATTGGGCCGGACAGGCTGGAAAGCTTTTAAGACATAATGTTTAGGAGCGATCATATGGCGAATTTCCGCCCCCTGCACGACCGAGTTGTCGTGCGCCGCATCACCCCCGAGGAAAAGACCGCGGGCGGCATCATCATCCCCGACACCGCCAAGGAAAAGCCGCAGGAAGGTGAAGTTGTGGCTGCTGGTTCAGGCGTGCGCAACGAAGCCGGCGTGCTGGTTGCGTTGGATGTGAAGGCAGGCGACCGCGTTCTGTTCGGCAAATGGTCCGGCACTGA
>JAGWIL010000355.1 GCA_028866335.1 Rhodospirillales bacterium | reverse complement strand
CTTGGCGGGCGCCTGCAGGTCATAGTTGACCAAGCCGCTGGCGGTGGTGACGGTGTTGCCAGCCTTCGCCAGCGGGCCGTTCTGATACACACCCTTGAGCAATGCCAGGGTGTCGTTCGTGGTGTTGTTGCTCATGGTGTGCTCCAAATAAAAAAGCCGCCTCGGTGGGCGGCTGTGGGTGAAACGAAAAAGCCGCGTTGCGGCGGCTCGGTCATTGCGGGGTGGTTGTGGGTTAGCGCTTGTGGACGATCTTCATCATCTTGAGCGCGGTTTCGGCGTGGTCGATGCTGCCGTCCTTGTTCAGCACCGGGGAGTCGTCGACCTTGTTCAGCGGCGCATCGCTGGCGTCGGCATCCTTGGTCACGGCGCGAAGCGATCCCTTGGGGGGCGCCGCCTTGGTCAGCAGCTCCGCATACTGCGCGGTGACCTTTTCGAGCTTGCCGGCCAGCTCGTCACGCTCGGCCACGACCTTCTGCAGATCGTCGGCCGCCTTGGCCAGTTTCTGCGCGTCGTCTCCATCGGCGTCAGGTTTGGGCGGCGCGGAGTTCAGCGACGCCATGTGATCGTCCATCGCGGCCAAGTGCTTTTTGGCTGCGGCGTGATGCTTGGCTAGCGCCTCGATGGCAGCCTTGTCCTTGGCGCTGTGGCGTGCGCCGGCCTTGGCAAGATCGCCAGAGGCGGCGAGTTCAATCACTTCGGTGTCGTCGCCTTTGATGGCTTCCGCGACTTCCTCAGCGGCCATCGCAAGGAAGGCATCCACCAGCGGCTTCAGCGCAGCCTTGAGCTGGGCGGGAACCTTGCTGTTGTCACCCTCGGCGGCCGACTCGATGGCGGCGTCATCAGCCATGTACGAAAGCTGCTGCAGAACATCAGCGAAGGTCGCCACCGTCCACAGACCCTTCTCGATAGTCGGCTTGCCCATCACGGCCAGAATCACGTTTCCGGTGCTTTCGGCGTCAGCATGCTTGCTTAGGCGCTCGGCCTGGGCGGTGTAGTCCTTGGCGGCCGGCACGTCGAACTTGCGCAGCTCCTCGCTGCCATCGGCCTTGATAACTGAAAACTGCGCGTCGGGGTTGCATGGAAGGTCAACCAGCGACACCTCGCACGGCTCAGCGGTGTAGCGCTGCAAGCCGTCGTCCCCTTTCCATTTGCGGGCGTACTTGCCGCCGATGGAGAACCCGGAATAGACCCCGGCCTGCACCTTCGCCCATTCGTTGTCGTCCACAATGTGCGCATTGACGCTGATGGCCTTGGCCACGTCGTCCATGTCCATCTGCTTGACCACGCCGGCCGCGATGTTGCCGTGCATGGCGCGGACGTTGCCGACCGACTTGCCATCGGTGGACTTGGCGATATCGCCTGACCACTTCTCGAAATGCGGCTTGCTGCTGGCGTAGTCGAAAATCTCGCCGGAGCGGTCAAGCGCCTCGTTGGCGATCACGCCGGTCACGGTGCGCGAGGCCTCGTCCACCTTGGTCATACGGGCGAAAATCTGCATGGTTCAGTCCTCTGCGGGTTTGCGGCGGTAGATGGATGTGCAGCGGCAGCGCGGATGCTGCAATGGCGCCATCACTCCACCCTGAAACGGCTTGTCGATCGGTATCCACTTCTGCGCGGCATTGCCGACGCACACCGGGCACGGATCGGGGTCCTCGATCCAGCGCTTTGATTTCATGCCGACCGTCTGCGCGCCGATCAGGCCGCCGTTCGCCTGGGCGTTGCGGATTTCGGTGGTGGCGATCAGCGCGGCGCGTTCCGGGCTGAAGGCATAGGCGTCGCTGAGTACGCTGGCCAGCTCGGCGCGGGTTGAACGATCCTCCAGCGCCTGCGTGATGGCATCACGGATCATGTTGCGGGTGGCGTCGGCCAACTCGCCTCCGCTACCGTCACTGCTCAGCAGCTTGGCGGCGTGATCCTTGGCCCATTCGATGGCGCGCGGGTCTTGATGATCGAGCATGTCGAAACCGGCTGCATTGGCGGCGCCGGCCACTTCGGGATCGTCCTGCACGATCTGCGCGACGGTCTCCTTGCTGCCGTCAGCCGCAACCGCCTGCAGCGTGTCGCTGTAGTCGTCCCATGCCAGCGATAGGCCAGACGTGTCCATCTCGCTGGTGAACTGGTCAGCCAGCACGCCGATCTCTTCCGGCGTGTAATTGTGGCCGTCGACTGTTCGATCAGATGCCGCTTTGCCGAGCTTGCTGGCCTGCTTGACCGCATCCTGCCGCACCACGTCGAGCGCCGCGGCGAA
>JAGWIL010000354.1 GCA_028866335.1 Rhodospirillales bacterium | reverse complement strand
GACATTGCAGCCGTACTGGGTGAGGAGATGGCGTTTTTCGAACGCTTCTACCCGCTGCCAGAGCATGGCAACTGGGAAGAGAAAATCATCCTGGAACGCCGCGCTGCGTTCGGGCCGGAGGAGGCGCGCCTGGCCGCCTGCCGGGCCAAGCTGCTGGCGGTGCGCGGCAAACGCGTGCGCCCAGGGCGGGACGACAAGATTCTGGCGGATTGGAACGCGCTGACCATAGCGGCACTGGTAAAAGCCGGGTGCGTGTTTGGAGAGCCGGGCTGGGTGAAGCTGGCTGGCCAGGTGTTCAGCGTGTTGGTGGAAAAAATGGGCCAGGCTGATGGGCGGATAGCCCATGCCATGCGCCATGGCAGAATTTCCGCCGCAGGGTTGCTGGAGGACCAGGCGGGGATGATTCGCGCTGCTTTGGCGCTGTATCAGGCAACAGGCGACGCGGATTATCTGCGCCGGGCGGAGACGATTCTGGCCGCCACGGAAACGCATTTCGGCGATGGCGCGGGGGCGTTTTACATGTCCGCTGATGATGCCGGGGATGTTTATGCCCCCCGCGCGCGGCATGTGCAGGATGGGCCAGTGCCTTCCGGCATTGGGCTGATGGCGGAGAATTACGCCGCACTGTTTCACCTCACCGGGCAAGATGACTTTCGTACCAAAGCAGAAGCCGTGCTGGCGGCGTTTGGCGGGCGGGCGCAGGCGCTCACCGGGTCGCCCATTTTGCTGGCGGCGGCTGATTTGCTGGCGAATGCGGCTTGTGTGGTGGTAGCCGGCGGGGCGGAGGATCTGATTCAGGTCGCACTGGCGGCAGCCGCTCCGGCGATGGTGGTGTTGCGCGGTGGCGCGGGGCTGAAAGCCGGGCACCCAGCCTATGGCAAGCCGGATGATGTGCGGGCGGCTTATCTATGCCGGGGGAATGTTTGTGGCTTGCCGATGGCGGATGTGGAAGCTTTAAAGCAAGCGCTGCAATGTTCCACGTGGAACATTTCTGTGAATCCGGTTTAATAACGTAGTGTTAGTTGTTGATGCCTATGTCTTCTCCTGGTGATATTTGAAGGAAGCGTTGATTTTGTCTAGCAAATGCTGGCCCGCCGTGGTGGGTTGGTATTTCGGCATCTCACCCGGTTGCAGGCAGGTGGGCAGGCATTCCACCGGCGCGTAAAAATCGGGGTCGAAGAAAAACGGCAGGGAGTAACGCTCCTGGCCTGAAATGTTAATCACGCGGTGCGGGGTGGAGCGGAACACGCCATTGGTCCAGCGTTCCATCATGTCGCCGATATTCACAACCAACGTGCCGGGGATGGGCGGGGCGCTTATCCAGCGCCCATCCAGCCCTTGCACCTGCAACCCGCCGGAGCTGTCCTGGTGCAGCAGGGTCAGGCAGCCGTAATCGGTGTGGGCCCCGGCACCCAACTGTGCCTCGGTAATGCGCCCGGTTTGCGGCGGGTAGTGTAGGGGGCCCAAAGTGGTCATGGGAATGCCGAACCAGGGCTCGAAATAATCCCGTTTCAGCCCAAGTGAAACGGCGAAGGCGCCAAGAATGGTTTTGCCCAGCTCCACCATGCGGTCGTAATAATTCTGCATCACCGCGCGCCAGCCTGGCAGGTCTGGCCATAAATTCGGGCCGTGCAAAGGCAGCCCGGCTTGCACGCGGGGGTGGGTTAAGGGTAGATCTCGCCCGATTTTAAAGCCCTCTTTCAAATCTCCGGCCTGTTGCTGTTTTGCGGGGTCGAGGTTCTCACCGCCGATGCGAAACCAGCCGCGATGGCAGGCGGAATGCTCAATGGCAGATTTTTCTTTCTCCTCAGCGGGGAGGGCAAAGAATCGCCTTGCGGATTCATAAACGCGATTTATCAATTCCTGCGGAATACCATGGTTTTTGATATAGAAAAATCCGCTTTCCCGGCAGGCCTGGCCGATGGCTTCAGCCGGTGCCATGTCCCCGCCCAATAACGGGCCGATGTCGATGACGGGGATGGCATTAAGCCGGATGCTTGCGAGGCCGGGGGCGAGGTTTATGGTATCAGGCATGAGCCGGATGCTAGACGGCCCGCGTTTTGGATTCCAGGAGCATTGTCTTTGCCAGAAACATATTTGCTCGGTATCGATTTGGGCGCGGGCAGCCTGAAAGCAACGCTGATAACGCCTGAAGGTGTGGTGAAGGCCGAGGCCGGAACCCCGATTAGCACCCGGATGCGGCATTTTGGCTGGGCGGAGCAGGACCCGGCGGAATGGTATGCGGCGCTCT
>JAGWIL010000353.1 GCA_028866335.1 Rhodospirillales bacterium | reverse complement strand
GCCTGGCTTTCATAGCGCCAGATATGAACCACCTGGTGCAGCGCGCCCTCGATGGTGGTAAAAAACCCCAGGCAATCGCCCAGATATTTCTGCTGCAACGGCCAGGCGTGTTCTTCGTAAAGCTTCAGCCAGGCATTCATTTTGCCGGGTTGAAATTTATAGGTGCGGATATCCACGATCATGTTGGCGTTTCCTCAGGCTTGTTTAATGTCGATCAGGCTTTTACGAATCTTGCGGCTGCGGTTAATCCGGTCTTCGATGTAATCCGTGTCGCCCCAGCGTACCGCGCGTGCCATCGCCTGAGCGTCCTCGGAGAATCGAGAGAACATCTCCAGCAGCGCATCCTTATTGTTGATGAACACATCGCGCCACATCACAGGGTCTGATGCCGCGATGCGGGTGAAATCCCTAAACCCCGTGGCGGCGAATTGCAGAACCTCATCGCGGGTTTCGTCTGCCAAATCGTCCGCCGTGCCGCAGATGGTGAAGGCGATGAGATGCGGCAAATGGCTCACAATGGCGAGTACACGGTCATGATGTGCGGCATCCATGCGCGCTGTGCGGGCCCCCAGAGTTTGCCACAGCGTTTCGATTTTTGCTGTTGCTGCCTCATTGCCTTCGGTTGGAACCAGCAGACACCAGCGGCCCTCGAACAGATTTGGCACCCCGGCATCAGGGCCTGAGAATTCCGTGCCCGCCATGGGGTGCGCTGGCACGAAATGCACACCCTCCGGCACGAAGGGCGACACATCGCGGATGACAGATTGCTTGGTGGAACCAACATCCGAGAGAATGCAGCCCGCTGCCAGATGCGGCGCTATGTGCTCCGCGATGGTCGCGAAGCTGCCAACAGGCGTGCAGAGGATCACACCATCAGCGTTTTCCACGGCTGTTGCCGCGTCAGCGATATATTCATCACCAAGCCCCAGCTCTTCAGCGCGCTTTAAATGCGCCGGTTCGGCGTCGGAGATCACCAGATGCGCCGCCGTGCCGGGATGCAGCTTGAGCCCCCCCGCGATGGATGCCCCGATATGGCCGATGCCGATGAGCACCAGCCGTTTGAACAAAGGCTCAACCATGAGAGAACTCAGTCAGATGTTTCGCAACAAGGCTGCATTCCGCCGCCGTGCCGATGGTGATTCGCAGGCAATGCGGCAGACCGTAGGATTTCACCTGCCGCACGATAATACCCTGCTTGCGCAAATGCATGTCCGCGGCACTGGCGCGTTCCACAGTGGAAAAATCCACCAAAATGAAATTCGCGTCCGAGGGGATCACCTTCAGCCCCGCCTGGGCCAGCCGTTCAGTGAGGCGTCGGCGCTCGGCGCTGTTATGCGCGCGGCTCATCTCCAGCCAATCGGGTTCTTCCAATGCTGCAATGCCCGCGGCCAGCGCAAAATTATTCACGGGAAAGGGCGGGCGCACGCGGTTGAGCACATCTATCACCGCTGGTGGCGCATAACCCCAGCCAAGCCGGGTGCCGCCCATGCCGAAAATTTTTGAGAAGGTTCGGGTCATCACCGTGTTGTCCCCGGCATCCACCAGCTTCACCCCGGCGTCGTAATCGGCGCGCTCCACATATTCAGAATACGCCGCATCCAGCAC
Source organism: Rhodospirillales bacterium (assembly GCA_028866335.1). The sequence continues at coordinate 646 of JAGWIL010000353.1, read as the reverse complement.
CAGCAGCACATGCTCCGGCAGGGCGTTGCGCAGCCGTTCCATCTCGCTTTGGCCGAGTGCCGTGCCGGTGGGGTTGTTGGGGTTGGCGATGAACACCATGCGCGTGGCCGGGCTCACCAGCGCCAGAATCGCATCCACATCCGTGGTCAGGTCTTTCTCTGGTGCCTTCAGAACGGTGCAGCCGGCGAGCTTGCCGGAAATCTCATAAATCGAGAAGCCGTGCTCGCTCATGATGACCTCCGTGCCCGGCCCGCCATAGGATTGAATGAGCAAGGTGAGAATTTCATCGGAGCCGTTGCCGCAGACGATCCGTTCCGGGTTCAGACCAAATTTCTTGCCCAGCGCCTGGCGCAGCTTCAACGCCCCTCCATCCGGGTAACGATGCATGTTGGTGGCGGCCTCGGCGATCGCCCGCAGGGCACCCGGTGGCGGCCCGAACGCGCCCTCATTGGAGGAGAGCTTGATGGGTTTCTCAAACCCCGCCAGCTTGGACTCACCGCCGACATAAGCGGCCACGGAGAAAATTTCCGCGCGGGGAACGGGTTTGTTCACCTCAGTTCGTTTCGCTGATCAGGGTTGCATAGCCTCCGGCCACCTGCGGCGGTACGTCCAGCCCGGCGATGGCGGCAAGGCGCGGGTCGGCGTC
>JAGWIL010000352.1 GCA_028866335.1 Rhodospirillales bacterium | reverse complement strand
GTTTAGAAATAGTACCGCAACCGGAGACATTTGACCATGGCGCTCGTGCCCTTCGACGATCGTGACGGCTTCATCTGGTGGGATGGCAAGCTCATTCCCTGGCGTGAGGCGAAGCTGCATGTGCTCAGCCATGGTCTGCATTATGCGTCTGCCGTGTTTGAGGGCCAGCGCGCCTATGGCGGCAATATCTTCAAACTGAATGCCCATACAGACCGTCTGATCGGCTCTGGCCGCCTGCTCGGGTTCGAGATTCCCTTCAGCCGGGAGCAGATCAACCAGGCCTGCGCCGAGGTGATGGCCGCGAACAATCTGACAGACGCATATATTCGCCCGCTTGCCTGGCGTGGCTCGGAGCAGCTTGGCGTTTCCGCCCAGCAGACCAAAATCCATCTGATGATCGCCTGCTGGACCTGGCCGGATTATTTCGGCGCGGACCGCATGAAGGGCATCCGCCTTAACGTCTCTGATTGGCGGCGTCCGCATCCGCTCTCCGCACCTGTCGCCTCCAAGGCGGCGGGGCTGTACATGATCGGCACGCTCTCCAAGCACAAAGCCGAGGCCGAGGGCTATGAAGAATCGCTGATGTACACCTGGGACGGGTTTGTGGCCGAGGGCACCAGCGCCAACATCTTCTTCGTGCACGATGGCAAACTGCACACCCCGAGGACCGATTGCTTCCTGAACGGCATCACCCGCCAGACAGTGATCTCGCTGGCCAAGGCGCGGGGGATCGAGGTGATCGAGCGCAACATCAAGCCGGAAGAACTTTCCAGCTTCAGCGAATGCTTCCTCACCGGCACCGCCGCTGAGGTTACGCCGGTGCGCCAGATTGGCACGGCGGTGAACTACACCCCGGCCAAGCTCACGGAAACGCTGCTCAACGACTATACGGCCCTGGTCCGCATGTCCCCGGAAGAGGTCGCCAAGCGCGCCGCCTGATATAAACACGGTATCGCAAGGGGTTAACAAAACGCCACGGGCTGGAAAGCTGTTTTTCCGGCCTGGGCTGCCACCTATGCCCCATGGTGGAGAATGGGCGAAAACTGGTCCCTTTGGAGGGGCTGCGCGGCATCGCCGCCGCAATTGTGGTTCTCTATCATCTGGTGCTGGCCTTCACGCCCAAGGGTGTAGGGGTGGTGCCGCATGGTTATGGTGCGCTGGGCACGATGACGCAGTTTGCGTTGGGTATGCTGAATGGTGGCGCGGCGGTGGCGGTGTTTTTCGTGCTCTCCGGCTTTATTCTTAGCCTGCCCTTTGGGCGAAACAGGCGCATCTCCCGGGTTGTTGTGGCGCTGCTGAAACGCTGGCCTCGCCTCGCCGGCCTCACCGTTATCACCTGCCTGTTCGCCTTCGCGCTCATTAGCTGGTCCGGCCATGAATATAAGCAAGCCGCACATGTCATAGGTGCCGGGTGGCTGGCAAGCCATGGCAATTCACCCATCCACCCTGGGCATCTCTCCTGGGAGGGTGCGCTGCGCGAAGGGTTGGTGAACGTGTTCACCCAGGGCGAGGTGAAATTCGACTCGCCTTTATGGACCATGCGAATCGAACTGTTCGGCTCCTTCGCCATCTTTTTCGCCGCCCCGGTTCTGTTCGCTATTGGCAATTGGGGCATAAGGCTGGGGCTGGTGGCGTTGGCAATTTATGTGGTTGGCACCGGCTACCCCTTCACCTTCTTCGCGGATTTTCTGGTGGGCACGGTGTTGGCCATGCTGTTCGCCGAAGGAAGGCTGCCAGAGCTTGGCAACAAGGCGGCCATGGCGCTTGGGGGGCTGGGGCTCTATCTGTTCAGCTTCACCTATGAACAAAACCTGCTCATTCACGCGCCGCTGAAACAACTGCTTTCCGCCACATACAGCCATTATGTGTGGGATACCGGAGCCGCACTTATTATTGTGGTGCTACTGGGCAACCCAGCCACGCGGCGGGTATTTTCCGGCAGTTGGGCGGTGTGGCTGGGGCTGCTCTCCTTTCCCATTTATCTGCTGCACGGGCCAATATTGCTCTCAGCGGGTTCGGTCGCGTTTATGGATGGTGTGGGTACGCTGGGTATAGCGGGGGCGGCGGTTATGGCGGCAGCCTGTTCAATTCTGCTCACCTTGGTTTGTGCCTTGCCGCTGGCCTGGGTGGATAAATTTTGGACCAGGCTGCTCTCCCGGCTAATGCGGCTGCCAGGCAGGGCCGTAGCCAAACCAATAAAAAACGCCCAGGCCGGGGCCTGAGCGTTTTCTGCGGTCGCTTTTTAGAAGCGGTTCAGGCT
>JAGWIL010000351.1 GCA_028866335.1 Rhodospirillales bacterium | reverse complement strand
ACCATGCCGATGGAAAGCACCAGAGAGCCAATGCCCATTTGCGTTTTGGTGAGGTATGTCAGCACCGCGATGATGGTGACGAAATCTGTCACCTTGGCGATAATCGCCGCCCCACCCAGCCAGTTAAAGCCCCGGCCCAAATGGCGTTTGTGGTCGTCCTCGTTCATGCGCCGGGTGGCAGCACCAGCCCGCGTGTGCGGATGAAATGCCCCCACCAGCGGCGGGAGCCATCTTTCCACGCGGCCTGTTGCGCAGCACCCCATTGGCCCGGTTTCGGCGCGTCCGCCAACCAACCCTGCAAAGTGGCAAAAATTGTTTCCGCCCGCGCCGCCCAGCTATAATTCTGGCTATCCGCCGCCGCCCCCGCCGCCAATTTTGTGGCGAGCGCGTCATCTTGCGTTAGCGCGGCCAGCCCCGCCACCAGGGCTGCCACATCATCCGGCGCGCACAGAAAGGCGTTTTCGTCGTGCTTTAAAACTTCCGCCACATCCGGCGTGTTGCCCGCCAGAATCGGCCGGCCGGAGCCCAGATAGAAAAACAGTTTCAGCGGCAGCACCGTGGAGCCGAATTTCGCCAGCGGCTGGAAGGATGGCGGGACCAGCAGCACATCGGCTGCCGAGATGTAATTGCCGAGCGTCGCCTCGGTTTGCCACGGCACAATCTGCACATTCGGCACCGCCCGTGCCAAGGCCTCCACCGGGCCTTCGCCGTAGGAGCCGACGAACAAGAAGGTGAGCTGCGGCAATTGCTTCGCCGCCTCAATCACCAGCTCCAGCCCCTTTTTATGGTTCACCCGGCCGGTGTAAACCACGGTTTTCGCGGTCTCCGGCACGCCGATCCGCGCCTTTGCTTCGGCCAGCGGAATGGGGGCGGCGAAACGCTTCGGCTCGAACCCGTTATGGATGCAGCGCAGCTTTTCTGGCGGCACGCCGAGCGCCAGATATTTCTGAAGGGTATAATCCGAATGGCAGATATTGCCGAGAAACCGCTTATGGCTGAACAGTTTGTAGAGCCAGCGTTGCAACGGTGGAATCTGGTCTGGCCAGGGGCGATAATGGTCAAACACCACGCGCTGGCCATAGAGAATCGCCATCCACGCTACCCAGAGGTTCCGGGTGTAAACCAGATCAGCTTGATGAAATTCCCGCCGCAGCCCGATGGTGAGGCCGCACAAAAAATGCCGTAGGGCAGCAGGCTTCAGCGGGGCGAAGGCGGGGATAACCGGCATTTCCGCCAGCGCCTCTGCTGCCACCATATTCTGCCGCGCGGCAGGCACATGCAGCCAGCTTTCCTGAAGATGCGCGCGCAGATACCGCGCCGTGGTGATAAACACTTCCGCATCTGCTTCAGCACTCGGCAGCGGATTTTCGAAGGCGAACAGAATTTTCATGGCATTGTTCACTCTGCCTCGGTTAGTGCCTTTTGCGCCAGCGCAATCGCCCCGCCCCGCGTTTTTGCCCCGCCGACGAAGCGGCGCACATGCACAAACACCGCATCCTCCACCCCGCTGGCGGCAGCAAGCTCCGCCCCTTGCAAGCCAGCCCAGCCTTCCGGCAGAGGCAGGCGTTGCGCGAAGGAACCCGGCTCCGGCGGCACGGTATCGACCATCCAGTTACCGTTGGAAGCCGGGGAGATGGCGAACAGCACCGGCAGATTATGGCTGAACACCACGTTTTTCCAGGGCATGCCGGTTTCTAGCACCAGCAGGCGTTTATCCGCCGCCTCTTCATGCGCGGCGAGCACCAAAGCCTCCGCTTGCAGCTTGGCGCGCTGAATCTCCACCTGCCGGGCCAATACGCCTGTCACCATGGCGGCGGCGGCCTGGAAAGCATCGTCCCCCGCGGTGGGGCCATTGGCCTCGGGGCTATCCCATGGCGGGTTGAAATCCCCCACCAGCCCGGCGAGGTCGAGAGAGTTGCGCATAACCGGGCCGGTGGCGGAAACGCCGTTATCAATTTCGTCAATCCGCTTCACCAGTTTGCCGTCCAGCGCCTTGGCGATGGCGGGGGCGAAGGCGGCAGCTTCTGGTGAGAGCAAGGCCTCCACGGCGCGCTCCCCATAAACCTGCCAAATGAGCCCGGCGGAAGAGAAGGGCGTGCCATCGTCGCGCGTCGGTGCGCCGATCTGGTGATGGTCGAAGCGGTTATTGGTGGCGTCTGAAATCAAGCCCACATCGAAGACAATATCGCCGGTTTCGATAAGCTCCTGCTTTCGGGTGCGCAGCAGAACATGGTCCTCGCCCGGTTTGGAAAGGCCCAGCGCCAG
>JAGWIL010000350.1 GCA_028866335.1 Rhodospirillales bacterium | reverse complement strand
ATAGTAATCAAGTTTGGCCATGGTGCCGCTTCAATCCTCAAAATTCCGCTGAAATGGAAAGTCCCTGAGCGCAGCCCCGGGACCATTTTAGATTACAAAAAACCCAGGCTCACGCGGATTTATTCTTGTCGTCGACATCCTCAAAATCCGCGTCCACGACCTTTTCGCCATTCGGCCCGGCGCTTTCAGCCCCTGGCTGCGGCTCGGCCTCGGCCTGCGCCTTATACATCGCCTCGCCGACCTTCATGGCCACCTGGGTCAGCTTTTCGCTGGCCGCCTTCACCGCCTCGGCATCACCACCTTCCAAGGCCGCTTTCGCTTCCGCAATCGCGGCTTCGGCTTCTGCCTTGTCGGCTGCGGCCACCTTGTCGCCGCCTTCCTTCAAGGTTTTCTCAACCTGGTTGATCATGCCTTCAGTCTGGTTACGGGCTTCCACCGCCTCGCGCCGCGCCTTGTCAGCCGCCGCGTTTTCCTCGGCGTCACGCACCATCCGTTCGATATCGGCATCGGAAAGCCCACCCGAAGCCTGAATGCGGATCTGCTGTTCCTTGCCGGTGGCTTTATCCTTGGCGGAAACAGACACAATGCCGTTCGCGTCAATATCGAACGCCACTTCAATCTGCGGCACACCACGCGGTGCGGCAGGAATGCCCTGCAAATCGAAATTGCCCAGCAGCTTGTTATCCGCCGCCATCTCGCGCTCGCCCTGGAACACTTTAATGGTCACCGCCGTCTGGCCGTCCTCGGCGGTGGAGAAGGTCTGCCCCTTCTTCGTCGGAATGGTCGTGTTACGGTCGATCAAGCGCGTGAACACCCCGCCCAGCGTCTCGATGCCCAGCGAAAGCGGGGTCACATCCAACAGCAGAACGTCCTTCACGTCGCCCTTCAGCACGCCGCCCTGAATGGCGGCACCAATGGCGACCACCTCATCCGGGTTCACATTGCGGGCGGGCTCCTTGCCGAAGAAGCTCTTCACCGCCTCGATCACCTTCGGCATCCGCGTCATGCCGCCGACGAGGATCACTTCCGAAATCTCACCGGCGGTCACCCCGGCATCCTTCAGCGCCGCGCGGCAAGGCGCCAGCGTGCGCTCGATCAGATCGTCGACCAGGCTTTCCAGCTTGGCGCGGGAGAGTTTCAGCACCAGATGCTTCGGCCCGGAGGCATCAGCGGTGATGAATGGCAGGTTGATCTCGGTCTCCTTAGAGGAGGAAAGCTCGATCTTCGCCTTCTCCGCCGCTTCCTTCAGGCGTTGCAAAGCCAGCTTGTCCTTACGCAGGTCAATGCCCTGGTCCTTCTGGAACTCGGCGGCCAGATAATCGATTACCCTCGCGTCGAAATCCTCGCCACCCAGGAAGGTGTCACCGTTGGTGGATTTCACCTCGAACACGCCGTCGCCCAGCTCAAGCACGGAAACGTCGAACGTGCCGCCACCAAGGTCATAAACCGCGATGGTCCCGGCGTTCTTCTTGTCCATGCCATAGGCAAGGGCTGCCGCCGTCGGCTCGTTGATGATCCGCAGCACGTCCAGCCCCGCGATCTTGCCGGCATCTTTGGTCGCCTGGCGCTGCGCGTCATTAAAATAGGCTGGCACGGTGATCACCGCCTGTGTCACCGTCTCGCCCAGATGCGCCTCGGCGGTTTCCTTCATTTTGGTTAAAATGTAGGAAGAAATCTGGCTCGGCGAATATTTTTCTGCCCGCGCCTGCACCCAGGCATCGCCATTATCGCCCTTAACGATCTCATAAGGCACGAGGCCCTTATCCTTCGCCACGGTCGGGTCTTCATAACGGCGGCCGATCAGGCGCTTCACGGCGAACAACGTATTGGTCGGGTTGGTTACCGCCTGGCGCTTGGCACTCTGGCCCACAAGGCGCTCACCAGACTCGGCGAAAGCCACCATTGATGGCGTGGTGCGCGCACCTTCTGAATTTTCGATAACCCGGACATCCTTGCCTTCAAGCACGGCGACACAGGAATTGGTGGTACCCAGATCGATACCGATGACTTTACTCATGTAAATGCTCCTTTGCAGCGGGCAACCACGGCCCGAAGCACCGGGGCCACCCCTTTGAGATGGAGCTTATTTATTCACTGTAACGCCGGGGCACAAGGGTATTTTGCGCCTGCCTTGTATGGCAAATTTGCCATACAAGGCCGTTTGGAAACACGCTCCGCGGGGCCGCAGAGGCGCCTTTACACTCGCCTTACGCGCTCATCGCCTCCGGCGCGTGGCGGGTGCGCTTGGTCACCAACTTGTTCAGCGCGTGGA
>JAGWIL010000034.1 GCA_028866335.1 Rhodospirillales bacterium | reverse complement strand
TAACCTTGCCGTTCCCGGGCGTGTTCCTTCACCGCCTTGTAACGCTGGTCGTAGGCCTCGACGATCCGCGCCACCAGCGGGTGGCGCACCACATCGGCATTGGTAAAGCGCGTCACGCCGATGCCTTGCACGCCTTCCAGCGTATCCAGCGCGTCAGCCAGGCCAGAGCGTGTGTTGGGCGGCAGATCGATCTGCGAAAGATCGCCGGTTATCACCATGCGCGTACCTTCGCCCATGCGGGTGAGGAACATTTTCATCTGCACGGCGGTGGTGTTTTGCGCCTCATCCAGAATCACGAAGGCATGGGCCAGCGTGCGGCCACGCATGAAGGCCAGCGGGGCGATTTCGATCTCGCCGGTGGCCATGCGCTTGGTGAGTTGGTCGCCTGGCAGCAAATCGTTCAGCGCGTCGTAAAGCGGGCGCAGATAAGGGTCCACCTTCTCCTTCATGTCGCCGGGCAGGAAGCCTAGCCGCTCCCCGGCTTCCACGGCGGGGCGGGAGAGCACGATCCGGTCCACCCGGCCGGAGGTGAGCATGGCCACAGCCTGGGCCACGGCGAGATAGGTTTTGCCGGTGCCGGCGGGGCCAAGCCCGAACACCATCTCGTACCGGGCCAGCGTGTCGATATAAACCGCCTGGCCCTGGCTGCGCGGGCCGATGGCGCCTTTGCGGGTGCGAATGGCAGGGAGGTCTGAAAGCGGCAGCCGTGGCTCCTGCGCCGGGTCTGTCATGCGCAGGGCGGCGTCCACTTTCGGGCCGTCGATCATATCCCCGCGTTGCAATTGTTCATAAAGGGCGGCCAGTGCGGCTTCCGCCGCCACCACCTGCTCCGCCGTGCCTGAAATCGCGATCCGGTTGCCCCTACAGGCCAGGCGCACGCCCAGTTTCTGTTCTATCCGGGCCAGATGCCGGTCATGATCTCCGAGCAACATCGGCAGCAGCGTGTTGTCGTTAAAGGTCATGGTGAGGGAGCGCGCAAGCGCGGCAGGGGTGCGGGGCGGGGTGGCGATGATCTGGCTCAAGCGGCGATTAACTCCCTATCCAACAGAGTGCCTAACAATGAATTGGGGTTGGCGCTGGTGATTTTCACCATGCGAATCTGCCCCGTGAGGTCTGAATCATGCTGCACCACGACCGGTTGCAGCCAAAGCGAACGCCCGGCGATCTGCCCAGCATAGCGGCCGGAACCCGTGAACAGCACCGGGGTTTCCAGCCCCACGGTGTTGAGGTTGAAGGCATCCTGCTGTGCACGCAGCAGGGCTTGCAGCTCTTGCAAACGGGCATTCTTCACCGCCTGCTCCACTTGCGGCAACCCGGCTGCGGGCGTGCCGGGGCGCGGCGAATAGGTGAAGGAATAAGCCAGGGCGAAGCCGGTTTCGCGGATCAGCGCCATGGTCTCGGCGAAATCCGCATCCGTTTCGCCAGGGTGGCCAACGATGAAATCCGACGAGAACGCGATATCCGGCCGCACGTTCCGCAGTTTTTCCACGATACGGCGGAAATCATCGGCCTTATGCTTGCGGTTCATGGTGCGCAGGATTTTGTCTGAGCCCGATTGCACCGGCAGATGCAAAAACGGCGTCAGCTTGGCGTTATCCCGGTGCGCCAAAATCAGCTCGTCCGACATGTCGTTGGGGTGGGAGGTGGTGTAGCGAATACGCTCCAGCCCCTCTATCTCCGCTAGCTTCTGCATCAGCCGGGTAAGGCTCCAAATGGTGCCATCCGGCCCTTCGCCATGGTAAGCGTTCACATTCTGCCCCAGCAGCGCAATCTCCCGCGCGCCGACGGCTACCATGCGCTTGGCTTCCGCCAGCACGCTGGCCACCGGGCGGGAGGCTTCGGCCCCGCGGGTATAAGGCACCACGCAGAAGGAGCAGAATTTGTCGCAGCCTTCCTGGATGGAAAGGTAAGACACCACACCCTGCGGGGCTGCATCGTCCGGCAGATGGTCGAATTTCTGTTCGGCGGGGAAATCAGTGTCGATCACCGCACCGGTTTTGCGGTGCGCCTGGGCGATAAGCTCCGGCAAGCGATGATAGGCTTGCGGTCCAACCACGAGGTCGACATACGGGGCGCGCTTGGCCAGCACCTCGCCTTCCGCCTGCGCCACGCAGCCGGTCACGGCGATCATCATATTGCCGCCCTGTGCTTCCTTCATCACCCGCAGGCGGCCAAGCTGGGAGAACACCTTCTCCTCCGCCCGTTCCCGAATATGGCAGGTGTTGAGGATGACCATATCCGCCCCTTCCGGGGCCGCCACCGTCTCATAGCCCAGCGGGCGCAGCAAATCCGTCATCCGCGCGCTGTCATACACATTCATCTGGCAGCCGTGGGTGACGACATGCAGTTTGCGGGGGGTGCGGTTAGTCGTGCTCATGCGCTTAGGTCCATCCGGTTCGTCCGGAGGCAGAAACGCGGGGTAGGCTTGCAGGTCAAGCACAAAGCTTGAAAATCCTCCTGAGCATGACGCCATTCCGCTATGCAGGGGCGCGCCGTGTCAAGAAAATTCGCGTGACGTTTTGGGTGCGGTAAGGCTCAGGCAGTCTCGGGCGCCTTGATATCGACCATGAATTCCGCCGTGAGCTTTTCCAGCGCAGTGCGGACATCCTGTGCTGAAAGCCCCGCTGGCAGACCAAGCCGTGCCACGGCGCGGAACATGTCCTCACCCGTGAAGGCGGCGTTTTCGATATGGGAGGAAAATTCCTCGATATTCACGCCCAGCGCGTGCAGGGTTTGGGTAACTTCGCGCACAATCCCTGGGCGGTCATTGCCCAAAAGCTCCAATGTCACTTGCTCGGGTAATGGGGCGGATTCGGTGCCGGTAATAACGCTCACCGTCAGCCCGCTCTCCTGCAAGGCCAAGAGGCTGGCGGCAAGAGCTTTGGCCTTTTCATCAGGCACACGGACGAGGATGATCCCCGCGAAGGTGTCGGCCAGATGCGCCAGCCGGCTTTCCATCCAGCTACCGCCCCCAGCGGTAATCCGCTCTGAAAGGCTGTTCACAAGACCCGGCCGGTCGGGACCGGCCAGGCTTATAACGAGAGAGGTCACGGTTTAGCGCTGGGTACGCTGGCCGAAGAGCTGCAACATGAACATGAACAGGTTGATGAAGTTCAAATATAGCTGCAGGGCGTCGTAAACCGAGCGTTTGCCTGCCATGTCCGCGCCATAGGTTCCGCCAAATTGCAGGTAGCTGGTTTTTATCCGCTGGGTGTCATAGGCGGTGAGGCCCAGGAAGATGAACACACCCAGGATGGAAATGGCGAAGGCCACCGCCGAGGAATGCAGGAAGATGTTTACCACCATGGCGACCATGATGCCGATCAGCCCCATGAAGAAAAAGCTGCCCCAGCTCGTCAGGTCACGGCCGGTCACATAGCCGTAAAGGCTTGTTGCCGCGAACATCGAGGCGGTGATGAAGAACACTTCTGCGATCGAGGTTTCGGTATAGACCATGAAGATATTGGTCAGGGACGCGCCCATCGTGGCGCAAAACACCCAGAACAGCGCCTGCGCGGCGGTGGTTGAGAGTTTGTTTACGCCAAAGCTTAGCACCATCACGAACACCAGCGGCGCGAAGATGGTGGCGTAAGCCAGGATGGTCGGATGCAGCGCCACGCCATAGGCGGTGTTCACGGGCTGGTAGAACAGGTTCAGCAGCGCGGTGTGCGAGATGGCGAACGCGATCAGGCCGGTGAGGACCAGGCCAGACGCCATCCAGTTGTAAACGCGCAGCATATAGGCGCGCAGTCCCGCATCCAGTGCGGCACTGCCATAGGCGGCGTAGCCAGCCTGCACAGTGCGATAGGATTGGTTCGGGTTGAAGGCCATGAGGTATATTGCTCCTAGAACGATGCCTGGGTCAGGCACAGCTTATATGATTCGCCGGATCTCGTAGTTTTTCAAGTAAAATAGGGGCAAAAGCCCGCCCCTATTCCGCTACGAAGTGTAAATCATCCAGCTCTAGCGCCGCCACCAGCCGGATTTTTTCGCTGCAGGGGTATCGGCGGTGCCGACCAGAATCGGCTTCACCGCCGGTTCCGCCGCTTCCTCGGGCAAGGCGATCGGTTCAGGGGCCATTGCGGCTTCCGCCAATACCGGGGCTTCTACCACTGGGGCAGGGGCTTCGCCTGCCGGCTCATCGCTTTTCACACGCTTCGCGGCAGGTTTGCGCTTGCGGGGTGCGGGTTTAGCGGGCGCAGCCTCTGCATCGGCGGCCGGTTCCGCTGCAGCCTCCGCAGCTTCTGGCTCAGCCTCCTTGCGCTTACGCGGCGCGCGGCGGCGTTTCGGCGCAGCGGGTTCCTCAGCGGCTACGGGCTCAGGCGCGACCTCTTCAGGTGCGGAGGCATCCCCCAAAGCGGCTTCCAGGGCCAGATCAAGCTCGGAAGGCTGCTCGTCGGCGGTTTCAACCTCCGCATCCAGCGTCGATTCTTCGTTCACCGACCCATTCTCGTTGCGGCGGCGGCCACGGCGGCGGCGGCGGCGTTTGCGTTCGCCGCGTTCCTGTGTGGTTTCGGTGGTGGCGGTTTCGGCCTCCTCGGTCTCTTCCACCTCCACCGGCGTGGCTTCCAGTTGGCGCTCTGGCTTAACGGGGGCTGGCGCGGGCGGCGGCGCTGTTTGCGCTTTCAAGCGTTCCACCCGGAAATTGCTGCCGGTGAGGCTGGCATCCGGGTTGAAAATCACCCGCATGGCGTAGCGCGTCTCGATTTGCGCAAGCCGCTCACGCTTATGGTTGAACAAGTAGAAGGCGATCTCAGGCGGCAGCGAAACCGCGATTTCCGCCGCGCGGAACTTCGCCCCTTCATCCTCAATGGCGCGCAGAATATGCAGCGCCGCACTTTCCGGGCTGCGCACATGGCCCATGCCGGCGCAATGCGGGCAGGAGATAAGCGAGGCCTCGGCCAGAGAGGGGCGTAGCCGTTGGCGAGACATTTCCATGAGCCCGAAATGGCTGATATTGCCCACCTGAATACGCGCGCGGTCGTGTTTCAGCGCGTCTTTCAGCTTGCGCTCGACGGACACATTGTTCCGGCGGCTCTCCATGTCGATGAAATCGATCACGATCAGCCCGGCCAGATCGCGCATCCGCAACTGTTTGGCGACCTCTTCCGCGGCTTCCATATTGGTCCGCAGTGCTGTGTCCTCGATGCTACGCTCGCGGGTGGAGCGGCCAGAGTTCACGTCGATCGCCACCAGCGCTTCCGTCTGGTTGATGACGATGTAGCCACCGGAGCGCAGCTGCACCACCGGGTTCAGCATCGCGTCCAGCTGGGTTTCCACCTGATATTTGGCGAAAAGCGGTTGGCCGTCGGTCCAGAGCTGCACGCGGTTGGCGTTGGCGGGCATCAGCATCCGCATGAAGTCCCGCGCCGCCTTGTGGCCTTCCACGCCATCCACCAGAATATCTTCAACATCCTTGGTGTAGACATCGCGGATGGCGCGTTTGATGAGGCTCGCCTCCTCATAGATCAGCGCCGGGGCGGATGATTCGAGGGTTCTATCGCGGATGTCGTCCCATAACCGCAGCAGATACTCGCAATCCCGCTTAATCTCGGGCTTGGGCCGGTTGGCCCCGGCCGTACGCACAATCAGCCCCATGCCCTGGGGAATATCCAGCTCCGCCATCGCCTCTTTCAGGCGGCGGCGGTCTGTGTGCGAGGTGATTTTGCGGGAAACCCCGCCACCGGTGGGGGAATTGGGCATCAGCACCGAAAACCGTCCGGCCAGTGAGAGATAGGTGGTGAGGGCTGCCCCTTTATTGCCGCGCTCTTCCTTCACCACCTGCACCAGCATGATCTGGCGGCGGTGAATCACGTCCTGGATTTTATAGTTGCGCAGAAAACGCTGGCGCAGGCGCCGTTCGCGGGCTTCGGCGGCATCGTCGCCATCGCCGCCCATCTGCTCCGGTGCAGGGCTTTCTTCCTGGATGTCCGGTTCAAGCGTTTCCACCGTGTCGTCGCTCTGCACGGTTTGCACGCCGTTATCTTCGGCACTCTCCCCGGTTTCGGCGGTTTGTAGGGGTTCGTCGGCTTCGCCCTCTGGCGGGGGGGCGGCGATGATCTCGATAGGTTTGATCTCAAGCGGCTGGGCGGGCTGGCGCTCATCCGCCTCCTGGTCATCGGCATCGGCGCTGTGGGGCTCTGCATCAGCTTCCGCCTCGGCGGCGGCTTCCGCCTGCATATCCAGCAGCTTCTGCCGGTCTGCGACCGGGATCTGGTAATAATCCGGGTGGATTTCGCCAAAGGCCAGGAAGCCATGGCGGTTGCCGCCATATTCAACAAAGGCGGCCTGCAGGCTGGGTTCGACCCGAATAACCTTGGCTAGGTAGATGTTGCCTTTGATTTGCTTGCGGCTGACGGTTTCGACGTCAAAATCCTCAAGGCGGTTACCATCCAGCACCACCACGCGGGTTTCTTCCGCATGGCTGGCATCGATCAGCATCTTTTTCGACATTAACAATATTACTCCGGCGCGCGCCGGGCAGGGTGGCCCAGTCTGGGCGGCCCCGCATCACGGGCGCGTGAAAAGGATAAAGGAAAGGGGAAGCGGAGCCGAACCGGGCTTTGGCCTTGAAAGACTGAGTGATTTCAAAAGGCAATGCGGTCATCGGGTCCATGAACTTGCCAGCGTTGGGGTGCTGACCAGGTGATATTTTTTGTGTCTTTGGACACATCGCGGGCCGCCGGCTGGTCAAGGCCGGGTGCGGCACCGCGCGCATCCTGCAACCGTAGATGACCCAAAAAACCCGGCCCTGCAAGGGGGTTGTGGGCAGGCCCGGTTTCCGGCCAAAACATTGTCGTAACCCTCTGCTTACGGCGCGGATAAAAATGACCTGCAAAAATCGTTACCCGGCTTGGCGTCCTTCCTGCCCGGCAGTCTCCATAAAACCGGACTGGCCGGGAGAGGAAGCGTCATGAGTCTCTCCGCCTCGCCTCGCCTTGGCATCGCCATCACCACCTATAATCGCCGCGAGGTCATCCTGGCCCAGATTGCCGCGATCAGGGCCATGACAATCTCCCCCTTCGTGCTGGTCGTCTGCGATGATGGCTCAACCGACGGGACGATCGAGGCTTTGGGCGCGGCTGGTGAGACTGTTCTGGGCGGTGATAATCGCGGCATCGCCTGGAACAAAAATCGGGGCATCTTTTACCTTCTGAACATCGCCCGGTGTGATGTGGTGCTGCTGATTGACGACGATGTTCTACCGCGCCAGCAGGGTTGGGAGGTGGCCTGGGTTGAGGCTGCCTGGCGTCATGGGCATGTCAATCTGTCGCATCCGCACCATCCCGCCGCCATCGTCGGGGGCAAGGGCACACCCGAGGATCCTGGCCTGACCACCATCATTGCCGGCTGGGCTTTTGCATTTTCCCGCCATGCACTGACGCAGATCGGCTACCTGGACTTGCGCTTTGGCCGCTATGGCCATGAACATTCGGATTTTTCCTACCGGGCAATCCGAGCCGGGTTTGGTGGCATCAGGCTGGGTACGCCTGAGCACGGTCAAGTGTTGTTCTTTTCGGTCGAAGGCGGGTTGGACAGTGTGCCGACACTATCAAGCGGCACGCAGGAGGAGCTGGCGGCGAATTGGCGCCTTCTGCTCGAAATCGGACGCGAACCGGTTTATCGGCAGGCTTGGCGGGACGATGAAGAGATGGCCAGCTTTATGGCGGAGATGGTCCGCGCTGCGCCACCAGCCGAGGCGGCGCGGCTGCGCCAGGCCAATCAGTATCCCGCGCTGGAGGATTACCAGCTCGCCAACGGGTTGTGGGCCGCGCCGGAAACTTGGCTCTTTGTACTAAATGCAACGATTGAGGCCGTGCGTGATGCCTTGGCAGAGGCGGCGCGGGTGATCGTCGTCGAGCCGGAAGCTCCGGTTTACTATGCCCTCACCGAACGTTTTGCCGCGCCCATCGCCGAGGGGCGGCTGGTGCTGGAAAATTTTGCCCCGGCCCCGCGCGGCGGGGAGATTGCCCTGCTGACGCCGGGCGATGGCGGTCGGCCTTATCATGTCGTCACCATTTCCTGGGAGGAGCTGGTGGCCAAGCATGGCCACCCCGCCCGTGTGCATATGAGCGCCGAAATCCCGGGTTTTCCGGTTATATCTAGCTGATTTCAAATCGCTTGCATTTCTTCGCATTTGCAGCAAAAATAGCTTCGGGAAGGGTATGAGACGCTGAGGAGTTGTTCATGCCTGAACCCAGGAGGTTCGCGGTCGGCCTATCGGTCGCCGCCATTTTTTATGATTTCGTTAACAATGAGGCCCTGCCGGGCACCGGGCTAGAGGAAGCGGCGTTCTGGGAAGGCTTTGCCGCCCTGCTGAAGCAGTTCACCGCCACAAATGCCGCCCTGCTGGCCAGGCGGGATGAGCTTCAGCAGCAGATGGATAGCTGGTACAAAGCCCAAAAGGGCAAGCCGCACGACCAGACGGCTTATGAAGCCTTTCAGCATGAAATCGGCTATCTTCTGCCAGAGCCGCCCGCATTCGCGATTGATACCGCCAATGTGGATGACGAGATCGCCCTTATTCCTGGCCCGCAGCTCGTGGTGCCGGTTTCCAATGCCCGCTACGCGCTGAACGCCGCCAATGCCCGGTGGGGCAGCCTTTATGATGCGCTTTATGGTACGGATGCGCTGCCGGAGACCGATGGTGCGGCGCGCGGCGACACGTTCAACCCAGTACGGGCGGACCTGGTGATTGCCCGCGCCCGCGCCTTTCTGGACGCGAATTTTCCGCTGGAAGACGCCAGCCACGCCGATGCGCTGGATTACACAGTGCAGAATGGCAGGCTGGTGGTGCTGATGCCTTCAGGCGATGCAATGTTGAAAAACCCCGCGCAGTTTGCAGGTTATAAAGGTGCCGCCGCCAACCCCAGTGCCGTGCTGTTGAAAAACCATAATATGCACGCCGAGATCGTCATCGACCCCGCGCATCCCACCGGCAAGAACGACACCGCCCATATCGCCGACATCATCCTCGAAGCGGCGGTGACGACCATTATAGACGCTGAAGATTCCGTGACCGCCGTGGATGCGCAGGACAAAGTTTTAATCTACCGCAACTGGCTGGGGCTGATGCAGGGCACGCTTTGCGCCATGGTGGAGAAAAACGGCAAAAATTTCGAACGCAAATTAAACCCTGACCGTGAATATACGGCACCGGACGGCTCGACATTTAGCCTGCCCGGCCGTTCTTTGTTGCTTTTTCGCAATGTTGGCAACCACATGATGACAGACATCATCACCCAGGATGGCGCAGAGGTACCGGAAACAGTGATTGACGCTGTACTCACCGCGCTGATCGCCAAGCATGACCTCCCGGCGCGGCGCAATTCCCGCAAGGGGTCGGTTTATATCGTCAAACCCAAGCTGCATGGGCCTGAAGAGGTGGCGCAGGCCACGGCCTTGTTCGGCGCGGTGGAGGCATTGCTCAACCTTCCAGAAAATACCTTGAAAATGGGCATCATGGATGAGGAACGCCGGACCAGCGTGAACCTGAAAGCCTGCATCCATGCCGCCAAAAGCCGTGTGGTGTTCATCAACACCGGCTTTCTGGATCGCACCGGAGACGAGATTCACACCTCCATGGAAGCTGGAATTTTCCTGCGCAAAAGCGACATCAAAGCCCAGCCCTGGATTAAATCCTACGAAGACCGGAATGTGGATTTTGGGCTGGAATGCGGGTTGCAAGGCAAGGCGCAGATCGGCAAGGGCATGTGGACCGCACCCGACCAGATGGCGGCGATGCTGGAGCAGAAAATTGTTCACCTTAAAGCAGGTGCCAACACCGCCTGGGTGCCCAGCCCCACAGCCGCCACGCTGCACGCGCTGCATTATCACACGGTGGATGTGTTCGCCCGGCAGGATGTGCTGAAAAGCCGTGCGCCCGCCAGGCTCTCAGATCTTCTCACCGTGCCGCTGGCTGAGGGCGTGAATTGGAGCCCCGAGGAGATTCAGCAGGAGCTGGACAATAATTGCCAAGGCCTGCTGGGTTATGTGGTGCGCTGGGTGGACCAGGGGGTTGGCTGCTCGAAAGTGCCGGATATTCACGATGTCGGGTTGATGGAAGACCGCGCGACGTTGCGCATCTCCTCGCAGCATATCGCCAACTGGCTGCATCACGGCATTGTGAGCCGGGAGCAGGTGATGGCAACGCTGCAACGCATGGCCCAGGTGGTGGACAGGCAGAATGCGAACGACCCCGCCTACAGGCCGATGGCGCCCGCCTATAACGGCCCGGCCTTCAAGGCGGCGGTGGAGTTGGTGTTCGAGGGGGTGAAACAGCCCAACGGCTACACCGAGTTCATTCTCACCCGCCGCCGCCGTGAGGCCAAAGCAGCCTGAATCTACGCCCGGCGCAGGCTGAGCTTGGGGGGCTTGGCCGTGCCGGGTGTTTGTATCCCCGCCACTTCGTGCGGCAGATAAGGTGCCTCAAGTGCCGCGATGTCCTCAGGCGAAAGCGTCACATCCAGCGCGCCCAGCGCATCGGTGAGGTGCGCTGGCTTGGTCGCGCCGATAATCGGCGCGGTGATTTCCGGTTTTTGCAGCAGCCAGGCCATGGCAACATGCGCCCGGTTGATGCCCTTGGCGGCGGCAACCGTGGCGACTGCCTCCACCACTTTGCGGTCCTGCGCTGCCGTATCGGTGTAGAGAATTTTCTGAAACGCATCGGTTTCTGAGCGCGCGGTGGTCTCTGCCCAGTCGCGGGTGAGCTTGCCGCGGGCGAGCGGGCTCCAGGGTATCACCCCCACGCCCATATCCGCGCAGAGCGGCAGCATCTCACGTTCTTCCTCGCGGTAGATCAGATTCACCTGGTTCTGCATGGAGATGAATTTCGTCCAGCCATGCATCTGCGCGGTGTATTGCGCTTTGGAAAATTGCCAGGCGGACATTGACGATGCACCGATATACCGCACCCGGCCGGATTTTACGATGTCGTGCAGCGCCTCCATGGTTTCTTCGATCGGCGTGGCTTCGTCCCAACGGTGGATCTGGTAGAGGTCGATATAATCCATCCCCAGCCGCGCCAGGCTGTCATCCACCGCCGCGAACAACGCCTTGCGCGAAAGCCCGCCGGTATTGGGGGCGTTGCGCCAGGGCATGAAGGCTTTTGAAGCCAGAACGATTTCGTCTCTGTTGGCAAAATCGCGCAGCGCCCGGCCGGTAATCTCCTCGGAGGTGCCGTCCGAATAGGCGTTGGCGGTGTCGAAGAAATTGATGCCCGCTTCCAGCGCCTGGCGAATGATGACGCGGCTTGCCGCTTCATCCAGCGTCCATTCATGGGCACCCCGCGTTGCCTCGCCGAAGCTCATGCAGCCAAGGCACAGGCGTGAAACATTCAGGCCTGTCGGGCCGAGATGACGATATTGCATGAAATCGGTTCCTTATTGTCGATGATATCGAACGATATGGGGCGCGATGCGGGTTAACCTACTCCATCGCCCAGGCGAGGATCGCCTTTTGCGCGTGCAGCCGGTTTTCCGCCTCATCGAACACCACGGAGGCCGGGCCGTCGATCACCTCCGCCGCCACCTCCTCGCCGCGATGCGCTGGCAGGCAGTGTTGAAAAATCGCCCCTTTAGCAGCCTTGCCCATCAGTTCGGCGGTTACTTGATAGGGTGCGAAGGCAGAAGCGCGGGCGGCGGCCTGGTCCTCGGAGTCGGACATTGAAAGCCAGGTATCCGTCACCACGCAGGCGGCGTTTTC
>JAGWIL010000349.1 GCA_028866335.1 Rhodospirillales bacterium | reverse complement strand
GCCATGTGTTCCCGGATGGCCCCCCGCCCACCGGCCTGCGCTATTGCATGAACGGGCTGGCGCTAAGCTTCACGCCCGCCTGAGCTAGAGCGTGATGAGCTGTGCTGCCTCTGCCGCCAGCGCGGTAATGGCGTCCCAGTCTTTGGCCTCAATCACCTTGCGCTTCACCATCCAAGACCCGCCAACACAGATGACGTTGGAAAGTTTAAGATAACGCGGCGCGATCTCGGGCGTAATGCCGCCCGTGGGGCAGAAGCTGAGCTGCGGCAATGGCGAGGCGATGGAAGCGAGAAACGGCGCTCCGCCTGCCGCCTCAGCGGGGAAGAATTTCGCGAAACGGTAGCCGCGCTCGATCAACGCCATCGCCTCGGAGGCGGTGGCGATGCCGGGCAGCGGGGCTAGGTCAGAATCCTCCGCCGCATCCAACAACTTTGGCGTCGCCCCTGGGGAGACAGCGAATTTCGCTCCGGCTCTGGCCGCCTGTTTATATTGCTGCGGAGTGAGAACCGTGCCGACGCCGGGCACAGCGCCTTCCACCTCAGCCGCCACGGCGCGAATAGCCTCCAGCCCCGCCGCGGTGCGCAGCGTGATCTCAATCGCCCTCAAGCCGCCTTTTACCAGCGCGCGCGCCAGCGGCACGGCTTCCTCAACGCTATCCACGATCACCACCGGAATCACCGGGGCGAGACGCATGATGGTGTCTAAACCGTCCTGGATCATGCGCGTTCCTCCACATAAGCGAATATGCTGGCGCCGAGATCCGCCCGGCTGACAAGATGGCGGAATGGGGCGAACAGCTCCCGCCCGGTGCCGTGATGGCTTGATTCCATATCCGCCAGGGCGTTGGGCCGCGCCGCCCACTCAGCCTCCGGCACCAAAGCCTCCAGCGTGCCGGAGGTCGCGTCCACTCGCACGATGTCGCCATCTTGCAGCTTGGCAAGCGGCCCGCCCGCCAGCGCCTCAGGTGTTACATGAATGGCCGAGAGCACCTTGCCCGAGGCACCGGAGAGGCGGCCATCCGTCACCAACGCCACGGCAAAGCCCTTATCCTGCAACACGCCCAGCGGCGGCATGAGTTTATGCAGCTCTGGCATACCATTGGCCTTCGGGCCCTGGAAACGCACCACCACCACCACATCCCGGTTCAAATCCCCGGCCTTGAAGGCATCCTGCACAGCTTCCTGGCTGTGGAACACGCGGGCCGGCGCTTCGATCACATGGCGCTCTGGTGCCACGGCGGAAGTTTTTACCACGGCCTGGCCAAGATTCCCCCGCAGCAGCGCCAAGCCGCCCGTGGGCTGGAAGGGGTTGGCATGGCCACGCAGCACTTTTTCATCCCCGCTGGCATCCGGCGGGTCGCGCCAGGCGAGTTCGCCATCTTGCAGGTATGGCTCCTTGATGTAAGCGCAAAGCCCCTCGCCCATCACGGTCTGCACATCCTCATGCAGCAGCCCGGCTGCCAGCAGCTCGCGGATTAAAAACCCGGTGCCGCCCGCTGCATGGAAATGATTCACATCCGCCTGGCCATTGGGGTAAATGCGGCAGAGCAGCGGCGTGATGGCGGCGATATCCGCCAGATCTTCCCAAGTGAGGGTGATGCCCGCCGCCGCCGCCATGGGCAGCAGATGGATGGTGTGGTTGGTGGACCCACCCGTGGCGTGCAGCGCCACAATCGCATTCACAAAGCTGCGCTCATCGATCATCTGGCCGATGGGCAGATAATCGTTGCCGAGCGCGGTGTGAGACATCACCCGCTGCACAGCAAAGCGCGTTATCGCGTCTCGCAAGGGCGTGCCCGGATTTACAAAAGCTGCACCGGGCACATGCAAACCTATAATCTCCACCAGCATCTGGTTGGTGTTGGCGGTGCCATAGAACGTGCAGGTGCCTGGCGCGTGATAAGCTTCTCCCTCGGCTTGCAAAAGTGCCGCGCGGTCCACTTTACCCTCGGCGTAAAGCTGGCGGATTTTGGCTTTCTCGCCGTTCGGCAGACCAGAGGGCATTGGCCCGGCGGGGATGAACACCGAAGGCAGATGCCCGAAGGTGAGCGCGCCGATGAGCAGGCCCGGCACAATCTTGTCGCAGATACCAAGAAAACAGGCGGCATCGAAGGTGGCATGGCTGAGTGCCACGCCGGTGGCCAGCGCAATCACGTCCCGCGAGAAGAGCGAAAGCTCCATGCCCGCCTCGCCTTGGGTTACACCATCGCACATCGCCGGCACGCCGCCCGCCACCATCGCCACACCACCCGCCGCGCGCGCGGCATCTCGGATAAGCTCCGGGTAGCTCTCA
>JAGWIL010000348.1 GCA_028866335.1 Rhodospirillales bacterium | reverse complement strand
ACCGAGTGTTAATAAATTGCTTTTCAACAGCAGGCTGTTCATTCTGGCCTTTCTGCCGCTGGCGTTGAGCGGTTTCCTGGCGCTGGGGCGGTGGCGCCGGGCCAGCCTGTGGTGGCTGCTGGGGTGCAGCCTGTTTTTCTATGCCTGGTGGAAGCCCGTGCTGCTGGCGTTGCTGCTGGCCTCCATTGGCGTGAATTACGTGCTGGCTGGGCGGCGGGGGTGGTTAGCAACAGGGCTTATGTTTAACCTCGGGCTGCTGGGCTGGTTTAAATATGCGGGCATGTTCGGGGTGCCGGGCATTGTCCTGCCGCTCGGGATTTCGTTTTTCACCTTCCAACAGATTATGTTTCTGGTGGACAGCCACCGCGGCGAGGTGAAGCGCCCGCCGTTTCTGGATTATGCCTGTTTCATCGCGTTTTTTCCGCATCTCATCGCCGGGCCGATTGTGCGGCCCAGCCATATTTTGCCGCAACTGGCTGCTCTGGCCCCACGGCAGAATGTGCAAGCACGGCTGACTCAGGGGGTGGAGATTTTTCTGCTCGGGCTGGCGAAAAAGATCGTGCTGGCGGATGGGCTTTCGCACTTTGCCGACCCCGGCTTTGCTGCCGCCGGGCGGGGGGATGCGATTTCCTTCATCGAGGCATGGGTGGCGCTATTGGCGTATGCTTTACAGATTTATTTCGATTTCTCCGGCTATTCAGACATGGCGATTGGCCTGGCGCGAATGTTTGGGATTCATTTTCCGCTGAATTTCCGCTCGCCGTATCAGGCGCGGGATATCAGCGATTTCTGGCGGCGTTGGAACATTACACTGAGCATGTTCCTGCGCGATTATCTTTATATTCCGCTGGGCGGCAACCGGCATGGCGAGGGCAAACGCATACGCAATTTAATGGCGACGATGTTGCTGGGCGGATTATGGCACGGGGCGGCGTGGCGGTTTGTGCTGTGGGGCGGGCTGCATGGGGTGTTTCTGGTGGTGCATGGCTGGTGCAAGGGTTGGAAGATTCCGCGCGGGGTTTCCTGGGCCATTACATTGCTGGCGGTGACATTGGCATGGGTGCCGTTTCGGGCCACGAGTTTTGCCGCCGCGGTGCAGATGTATCGCGGCTTGTTCGGGCTGAATGGGCTAGCTGTGCCTGCAATGTTGGCAAGTGCGATTCCGTTTGGGCATCTGGTGCCGGTGCTTCCCTTTCTGGGAGACGCCCGCAGCATGAGCCTGCCACAAGGTGTTTTGTTGCTGGCGCTGGGGTGGTTTGTGGCGCTGGCGTTGCCGGATTTGCACAGCATGGATGTGCGGCGGCGGAGCGTGGCACTGGTGGCAAGTTTCGCACTGAGTATGCAGGCGTTGTTTTTCGCGCCCGCTGCGATTCCGTTTTTGTATTTCCAGTTCTGATGCAAAGATTGCTGGTTTGCGCTGCGGCTTCCGTGGCGCTGTATATGCTGTTGTTCGGGTTGGTATTGGAGCGCCCGCTTTCTCTTGGGCCGTTGCAATTGGAAATGGCGCAGAAAACTGCACGGCTTGCCGCCATGCCTTCGCCGAAGCTGGTAATTCTCGCAGGCTCCAACGGGCCGTTTTCACATAGCTGCGCGGTGATGGGGGCGATTCTGGAAATGCCCTGCGAGAATGCGGGCATTGCGGTGGGCATTGGGTTGGATGAGATTTTTACCCGCTATGCACCTACGCTGCATAAAGGCGATGTGGTTTATATGCCGATGGAGCTTGAACAATACGCAATGAGCGCGGCACAATATCGCGCGCTGGTGGATGGTGCGATGCTGTTGCGGCATGACCGCGCAATGCTGTGGCATTTGCCACCGGGGCGGATTCTGGGGGGGCTGTTCTGCTGTACGCTGGCAGACGGGTTGGAAGCGATTGCAGAAATGCCGCTTGCAGGCTTGGGGTTTCGCAATGGCGTGCAGATGCTGGCGGCGGAATATAATGTTGAAGGCGACCGGGTGGATAATAACCTGGCTGAGGCGGATAAAGCGCTGCTTGCCGGCCCGGCGCGGGTGGAACCTACAGCAGCAGAGATTGAAGCCGGGTATGGCACAAAATTGATTACGCGGTTTGTGGCGCAGGAACGGGCGAAGGGTGTTGTTGTGATCGGCGGCTGGCCAACTGAGTTTGCCGATGCAAAAATTTCAGGCGCGGCACGGGCGGCGGTGATGCGGGTTTATGGGCCGGGATTTTTAAGCGTGAAGGGGGAGAGCCTGTATCCACGCAAGGATTTTTTCAACAGCGAGGATCATTTGGTGAAGCCATGCCAGTTTGCGCATTCAGTGGCGGTGGCGGAGA
>JAGWIL010000347.1 GCA_028866335.1 Rhodospirillales bacterium | reverse complement strand
GCATCGCCCAGCGCGAACAGGCGGCGCTTGCGGGTGTGCATCGAGTCGGTGACGATAAGTTCCGTCAGGCCCTGGAACTCCACTTCGCGCTGGCGCAGAAAATCTGGAATAACGCCTGTCACCTCGCCGCCAGAAGCCAGGGTTGAAGCTGCGGTTATGCCCATCAGCCCCACATTGCCGCCGCCAAACACCAGGCGAATGCCCCGCCCGCCCAGCCCTTCGCCAAGTGCCTTGGCCGAGGCGGCATAGACCGGGTCTGTGCCCGGATTGGAGCCGCAAAAGACAGTGACGGAAAAACTACCCATGAAACTCAGCCTCGCTTCCAGTTTTGGCGCGTTCGTGGCAGGCTGGGGGCGCAATGGCAAGCAACGACACAACCGGTCTTCCCGCCCCGAAGCGGCATAATCTGCGTCTCATCGCCCTTATTGTGCTGGCTTTGCTGGCGTTGGGCGATGGAGCGCTGCTGCTTTATTTGCATTACGGCCGCCACCCGGCACCGCCAGCGCCCG
This sequence comes from Rhodospirillales bacterium, assembly GCA_028866335.1. Next base: position 1,799 of record JAGWIL010000347.1, on the reverse strand, counting down.
TTATGGCGATGACAGCGCCGCCACCGGCACCACAGGCTGCCAGCACGACCCCCGTGCCAAGTTTCGACATTGTGCGCGTGGACCCGCAGGGCAATGCCGTGCTGGCCGGGCGGGCTGTGCCAGGGGCCACGGTAACGGTGAAGGATGGCGATACGGTGATCGGCACCACCACGGCGGATTCGCAAGGCGCTTTCGTGCTGATCCCCGCCAACCCGTTGCCACCCGGTTCGCATGAAATCACGCTCTCAGAGACCCTGCCCAACGGCCAGGTGCTGAATGGCACACAAAGCGCTTCTATCTCCGTGCCTGGAAATGGACAGCCCGCCTTGGCCGTGGTTTCCGGCCCTAATGGCAGCAGCGTTGTTACCGGCCAGGGGCCACAGCCCGGCCAGCTTGGCATGGGGGCGGTGGATTACGACGCCCAGGGCCACGCCATATTCAGTGGCACAGCTCCGGCGGGTGCGAATGTTACGGTGATGATGGATGGCAAGCCGCTGGGCACCACCACGGCGGATGGCTCCGGCCATTGGCATGTGCAGGCACCCGTGCCCGGCAAGCAGGGCATGATCACGCTGAACGCCACCGTGGCGGATGGTAGCATTATTCCCCCGGTTACGGTGCCATTTGCGCCGGAAGAACTCGCCAAGGCGTTGGAGGAAGGCCATGTGGTTATCGCGCCCGGCGATAATCTGTGGATGATTGCCCGCCGGGTTTATGGCAAAGGCACCTTGTATACGTTGATCTATTCCGCCAATGCGGGGCAGATACATAATCCGAACCTGATCTTCCCCGGGCAGGCTTTCGCCTTGCCGCAGAAACAGGCGAATTGAACAAGGCGGGATGCTGAATGAATATTGCTGAAACTGTAAAATCCGTGATGAGCCCGCCGCATAAGGCGGGGTATCCGTTCATTATCGGCGGCATTGTGGTGGCGGTCATTGGGCTGCTGTTCTGGTATCCGTTGACATGGCTGGGCCTGATTTTCACGGTGTTCTGCCTGTATTTCTTTCGTGATCCGGAGCGTGTGCTGCCGCCGCGCGCAGATGTGTTTGTGGCCCCCGCGGATGGGCTGGTGGTGAGCATTGAACAAGCCATTCCGCCTGCGGAGCTTGGCCTGGCACCCGAGCCGCGCACACGTGTGGCCATCTTCCTCTCGGTGCTGGACGTGCATGTGAACCGTACCCCCATCTCCGGCACGGTGCAGAAAATCGCCTATCATCCCGGCCTGTTTCTTTCCGCCGCTGAAGACAAGGCGAGCGATGATAACGAGCGCAATTCCATGCTGCTGCGCACGCCGGGCGGGCAGGATGTGGTGGTGGTGCAGATTGCCGGGCTGATCGCGCGGCGGATTCTTTGCGAGGTGGCGGAGGGTCAGATGCTTCTGGCGGGTCAGCGTTTTGGAATCATACGGTTCGGCTCGCGGACTGATCTTTATTTGCCCCCTGGCTGCGTGCCGTTGGTGGCCGTGGGCCAGCGCATGATCGGCGGTGAAACCGTTATCGCCGAACTGCCGCAATTGATAACCACATTCCCATGAGGCCGCATCGCCGCCTGCCCCGGCGGCAGCGTTTCTCCGGGCTCAGCTTCAACAGGATGCTGCCGAATCTGATGACGTTGCTGGGGCTGTGCATCGGTCTCTCCTCCATTCGATTGGGCATGGATGGGCGCTTTGGCACGGCAGTGCTGGCCATCGCGGTTTCGGGCGTAATCGACGGGCTGGATGGCCGCCTGGCGCGGTTGCTTAAAGCCACCTCGCGTTTTGGGGCAGAGTTCGACAGCCTGGCGGATTTTCTGTGCTT
>JAGWIL010000346.1 GCA_028866335.1 Rhodospirillales bacterium | reverse complement strand
GGCGAGCATGGGCGATTTGCTGTTCTTAAGCCTGGGCGCGGTGCTGATTTCCACCTTCGGTTTCCTGCCGGCCATGCTGCATACCATGGGCAATGCTCGAAAAGCGTAGCTTCTCGCTTTCCGGCCACCGGACCAGCGTGGCGCTGGAGCCGGAGTTTTGGGCAGCACTGGCAGAGGCCGCGCAGCGCCAGGATGTAGCGCTTTCGGCCTTGGTGACGAGGATTGATACTGAGCGCGGACCAGACCGGCCTTTGGCCTCCGCGCTCAGGGTGTTTGCGTTGCTGAACGGATAGCGGCTTACCCGCGCAGGGTGGCACCGGTTTTCTTACCCACTTCGGCGATGATTTTGCTGCAGACAGCCTCAATCTCTGCATCCGTCAGGCTTTTTTCCATGGGGTGCAGCGTGACAGCAACGGCCAGCGAGATTTTGCCCTCCGGTACGCCTTTGCCTTGGTAACGGTCAAACAAAGTGACACCGGTGACAAGATTGCGCTCAGCCCCTTTGGCAGCACGTAGCACGGCTTCGGCACCTACGCTCTCATCTACCAGGAAAGCGAAATCCCGCCGCAGCGGCTGGAAGGCGGGCAGCACGGGGGCGGATTTTTTGCGCCGCTTGGGTTCAGGAATGGCGTCCAGGAAAATCTCGAACGCCACGGTACCGGCGGGCAAATCCAGCTTTTCCGCCAAAGAGGGATGCAGTGTGCCGAAACGCGCCAGCATGGTCTTCGGCCCCTGCATCAGCGCGCCGCTCTGGCCCGGATGATAATAAAGCGGTCCGCCCGCGGTGGTGGTGACGGCGTCCATCGGCACGCCAAGGGCTGCCAGAACGGCCAGGGCATCGGCCTTCGCGTCCATCGCGTCGAAGGCGCGGGCAGGGGCGAGGGCGGATAGCCCCGTGCCGCCTACGCGCAAGCCCGCCGCCACCAGTGTTTGCGAAAGATCCGCCGCATAGGCTGGGCCGGTTTCAAACAGGCCGAAATCCGAGATGCCACGAGCCACGTTGCGCGCGGCGGCCTGAGCCAGCGTTGCTAATGGGGTGGCGCGCATCTGATTGAGGTCGGCGGAGATGGGGTTGGCAAGGCGCAGGCTCTCGGGTGCCTCACCAAACAAAGCGTTAGTGGCATCGTCCGTGAAGGAGAATGTCACGCATTCCAACAGCCCACGCGCGGCGAGAACCCGGCGTGCCAACGCCGTGCGGGCCTGTTTGGGTGTGAGGATGGCGACAGGCACCAGAGAGGCGACGGGCAGAGAGACCGGCGTAATGGCATCGAGCCCCTTCAGGCGCAGCACTTCCTCAATGAGGTCGGCTTCTGGTTCGATCTCGGCAGCACCTTCAGCGGCGGCTTGAGCGCCGGGAAGATCGGGTGCTTGGTCGAGCGATGGCGGCTGCGCCACATCGTTGCGCCAACTTGGCACGTTGACAGTGACGCTCCGTGCATCCTGCGTAACCACTGTAAAGCCGAGATGTTCCAGCGCGGCGATGGCGTCAGGCGCGGCGATGTCTGATCCGCCGAAGCTGGCCAGGCGCTCGAACCGCAGGGAAGCCTGCCGGCCCCATGCGGGGCGCGAACCACCCTCGGTGATCTCGCTTGCTTCACCGCCGCAAAGCTCCAGCACCATGGCGGTGGCGGCGTCCAGCGCTTGGGGGAGAAGCTGGCTGTCGATTCCGCGTTCGAAGCGGGCACGGGCGTCTGAGAAGATACCCGTGCGTTGGCCGGTTTGGGCGATCTTCACACGGTCGAACAAGGCGCATTCGATGAACACATCCGTGGTGGCATCGTCGCAGCCTGTGCTCTCGCCGCCGGTAATGCCCGCGAGGGATTGCGCCCCCGCACCATCGGCGATGACGCAATCTTCTGAGCTGGCCTTCACCTCTTTGCCGGAAAGGCCGGGGAAGCTGTCACCCTCCTGGCCGTGGCGGAGCGTGAGGGTGGGGCCAGTGAGCTTGTTCACGTCGAACACATGCAGCGGGCGGCCGAGATCGTAGGTGAAAAAATTGGTGATATCGACCAGCGCATTGATGGGGCGCAGGCCGATGCTTTCCAGCCGCTTCACCAGCCAGTCCGGGCTGGGGCCGTTCTTCACGCCGCGAATGGTACGGCCGAGAACCCAGGGGCAGGCTTGCGGGTATTCGTTCGCCCATTGAATGGCGGAAGCGCCGTTGCCTTTAATGGGGGCAGGGACGAAAGGCTTCAGCGTGCCCAGCCCCGCCGCTGCGAGGTCCCGCGCGATGCCGCGTATGCCAAGCGCGTCGCCCCGGTTGGGTGTGACGGAGATTTCGATGATGGGTTCGTCCAGCCCGGCCCATTTGGCGTAATT
>JAGWIL010000002.1 GCA_028866335.1 Rhodospirillales bacterium | reverse complement strand
GATGAGGATGAGGACGAGCCAGAGATCATGGAGCTGTATCGCGTGCCCCGTGGGGCCGAGCGCCGCGCCCCGCGCGCGCGGGCCTATGAACGCGCCCTGCCTGCTCCCTCCTCCCCATACTCGCTCGATCCGTCGTTTTCTCGCGTCCCGCCCATGCCGGATGGGGTTGCCCCTCGTCATGGCGATACCCGCCCCGTTTCGGCATAGGATCGCGGCCAGGCATAGTGCCAGGCGCGTTGCCAGAGTAGGGGATCTTGATGCCTGCCGCATGTACCATCTGCATTCATCCTCAACGGGAGGCGATTGATCGCGCGATCCGGATCGCCGATCCGATCCGACGAATTGCGGATCGCTTTGGGGTATCGCTTGGGGCGATTTCTCGGCACAGGCGGCATATCGTAGTAGGCGATCCGGATCGCGCTTCCCTCGTTCACGCGCGTGATGGCCGCCGCTCGCAAGGCCAGAACATCCCCCGTAAGATTAAGCCAGGCGTGCAGGCGGCATTCCTCGCGGCATTTGTGGAACTGGCGAATGAGGCGGGTGCGCGACGGGTGGCGCAGATCGATCGCGCCACCGTGATCTGGTGGGAAGAGCACGATCCGACGTTCAGCATGCGCTACCATGCCGCGCAGGCGGATGTGAACGACGCGCTACGCGGCGAGATGTTTCGCCGCGCTGTCTATGGCGTCCCAGAGCCCGTCGTGAGTTCGGGCAAACTGATCCGCAACGACGACGGCACGCCCATGACGGTACAAAAGTATAGCGACCCGCTGATCGTGAAATTGGCGACCGCCCGCATGCCAGAGTTCCGCGAAAAGCAGCAAGTCGAAATGAGCGGCAAGGACGGCGGCCCGATCCAGATCGCGCAATCAGTGCGTGGCCTGACGGATCAGGAATTGGCGGCGATGAAAGCGATGCTAGAAGCGGCGGTGGCGCGTCATGGCGATACAGCCTCCCCCCCAGACGGCTAAAGAGTGGCTCGCGATCATCCAGGCGGAAGAAGGCCGTCGCCACTTGCGAGACTTCATTCCGCTCGCGTGGCCCATCGTGGAACCTACCACGCCATTCATGCCCAACTGGCACATTGACGCGATCAGTGAACACCTGGAAGCCGTCAGTCGCGGCGAGATCCGCAATCTGCTAATCAATATGCCCCCGCGATGCGCAAAAAGCACGATTGTCTCGGTCATGTGGCCAGTGTGGACCTGGGCGACCACGCCCGCGTTCCGGTGGCTCTTTGCCAGTTATGCGCTCTCTCTGGCAATCCGCGATAGCCTGAAATGCCGTCGTATCATTGAAAGCGACTGGTACCAACGCCACTATGGGGATATGGTGCAGCTTGCCCCCGATCAGAATCTCAAATCCCGCTTCGAGAATAGCGCCCGTGGCTATCGATACGCAGTCTCCGTCGGATCAAGCGTGACCGGGGAGGGCGGTGACGCAATCGTTGTGGATGATGCACACAATGCAAAGATGGCAGGCAGTGCCCTCATTCGTGAATCCACGCTAGATTGGTGGGATCAGGCGATCAGCAGTCGCCTGAATGATCCGCGAACCGGCTGCAAGGTCATTGTGATGCAGCGGTTGCATGAACGCGACCTATCCGCGCATGTCCTGGAAAAGGGCGATTATGTGCATCTTTGCTTGCCGCTGGAATACGAAGCCAATACCAAATGTGTCACGGCACTGGGATGGGAAGACCCGCGCCGTTTGGATGGGGAGTTGCTTTGGCCGGAACGCATTGGCCCAACGGAAGTGGCGCAGTTAAAAATTGCTCTTGGCGTGTATGGCTACGCTGGGCAATATCAACAACGCCCGACGCCACGGGCGGGCGGGACGTTTCAGCAGGCATGGATGGGCAAGCGGTATCGCACATTGCCCCAAATGCCTCAGGTCATTCAAGCCGTGGATAGCGCCTTCAAGGAAGGCGTCGCGAATGACTATAGCGTCATTGCCACATGGGGCACGGATGGGATCGGTTATTATCTTATCAATATCTGGCGCGATCGGGTAGATTTTCCAGGGCTGATCCAGGCGATTCGCGATCAAGCGGCGGCGCATGCGCCCAGCGCGATCCTCGTGGAAGACAAGGCCAGTGGGCAATCAGCAATCCAGATGCTACACCGAACAACCGCATTGCCCGTGATTGCCGTTGCCGCCGATGGCAGCAAAGAGAGCCGCGCCGATCTGATATCCCCGCTGTTTGAGGCGGGCAGGGTCTATCTTCCCGAATCGGCAGAATGGCTCGCGGCATGGATCGATGAGCACGTGCATTTCCCGCGTGGCGCGCATGACGATCAGTGCGATACCACCAGTTACGCCTTGCGCTATCTCAGTGCCGATCGGGGCGGGCGCATCCGGTTCTTTGATTAGGGGTAGCAGTATGGGCATTCGCGATCGCATCCAACGCGCCACGCACGCCCTCTTTGGCCGCACAAAAGCGAATCCCGCCGGGCCGCTGATCGTTTCATCGTATGGCCTCTCGCAGCCGGTGCGCACGCCCCGCCGCTTCGATACGCTGGCCAAAGAAGGGTATGCGGAATCGGCTCCCGTGTTTCGTGCGATCAATCTGATCGCCACGGGATGCGCGGGCATCCCGTGGGTGCTCTACGAGCGTGACGGCAGCAACCGGCGGGGCAAAGAGATCGATCAGCATCCGCTCATTGACCTGATGCAGCACCCGAATCCCAATCAGGGGTGGGGCAAGTTCTTTGAGGCATATGTCTCCTATCTCTATGTCGCAGGCAATAGCTACCTGTGGGCGAACCAGCCCCAGAACGGGAAACGCCCCCCTGTGGAACTGTGGACCTTGCGCCCGGATCGCATGCGGGTGGTGCCGGATGAGCGACAATTTGTCAGCGGCTATGTCTATGAGGTCAATGGGAGTCATATTGATTTCGACAAGCCTGCCGTGCTGCACACCAAAACCTTTGCCCCCCTAGATGACTGGTACGGCATGTCGCCCTTGGCCGTTGCAGCGCGCAACATTGACATCCACAACGCGGGTGGTGATTGGAATCTGGCGTTGCTGCAAAATAGCGGGCGCGTGCCGGGGTTTTTTGTCAGCAAAGAGCGGTTGGGCGACACGCAATTTTCCCGCATGCGCGAGCAACTCATCGAACGCTACACCGGCTCGCGCAATGTGGGCTTGCCCGGCCTCCTGGAAGACGGCGTGACCTGGGTCGCCAATGGCATGACGCCACAGGATCTTGATTGGGGCAAGATGTCCCTGCAACAGCAACGCATGATCGCGATCACGCTGGGCGTCCCGCCAGAGATGCTGGGCGATCCAGAGGTGAAGACATATTCGAGTTATAGCGAGGCCCGTGCGTCATTTTATACCGAAACCGTCCTGCCCCTCATGGACATTCTGCGTGATGAGCTGAACCGCTGGCTCGTGCCGATGTTTGATCGCCGCCTGTGGCTTGACTATGACACAGAGGATGTGGAAGCGCTGGGGCCGTTACGCGCGGCACGCTGGGCACAAGTGCAGGCGGCGACGTTCCTGACGGTCAATGAGAAGCGTGCCGCGACGGGCTATGCCGCGATCCCCAATGGCGATGTGATCATCGTCCTCAATACCAACGCCACGCTGGATGAAGTCGTGGCGGGCGCGGGAGCGATGCCTGTCAAGCCCACTGAAGGGCCGGAAGCGGTCAAGCCCCCTGGGACCAATGCCTCTGGGATGCCACCGCCCCGCGATGCGAATGATACGGATGAGGGCGCGCCAACCCCTGCGCCAGAGGGCGATCAGCCTGGTGACACCGGCGTGCCTGATGGGGGCATGGGCGGCGCAGTGGAAGGCGGGCAGAAGGCACATGATCCGCTCGATGATCTCTTGGCGGGCAAGGTGATTCGCTTGCGCCCAAAAGCCGCGCCGGTGGTGAGGCAGTGCGTCCCCTCCCACCGGCACACGCGGCCCGCGATCGGCTAGCGGCGCAGAACCGTGCCGCCGTCGTGGCGCAATTCGCCGCGACGCGCCAAGCCGTCTGTGCGGCCATTACTAGTGCGGGCGATCCCGATCAAGCGCAACAGGCCGCGCAACAGGCCCATGATCGCCAGCGCCATGCCTGGGCGGTGCTGCTGGTCGCCCTCGTCACCGGCGCGGCCACCGCTGCGAGCGCGGCAGTGCGGCAATCGCTAGAGGCCGCTGGTGTGACGGGCATGGACATGCCGGGCACCTCGGCAGCGGAGTGGGCTGCCGCGAATCAGGACGATCTTGCCGGATGGGTGCAAGATCACACCGGCGATATGCTGACAGAGGTACTCACGGCGGGCATCGCACACGGGATGGATCTCGCGGGCCTCGTGGACGCCGTCTCCGCGCTGTTTGATCAGTGGATCGGCCAGACCGGCGCGGGGGATTTCGCGGAACAAATCGCGGGCGATCTGACACGCCAGGGGTGGGGCATGGGCGAATTTGATGGCATCCTGAACCTGCTGGATCAGGGCTACTCATGCGCGAAGACGTGGAACACGATGGGCGATGATCGCGTGCGAGCGACGCACGACGACGTGGACGGCATGACCATTGACGCGCAGGACTCGTTCACCGTCGGCGGCGAATCGCTGGACTACCCTGGCGATCCACAGGGATCATTATCTGAGACAAGCGGCTGCCGGTGCTGGCTGGAATGGGTCATTACCGGCACGCCCACCGAGGCGCAGGCCGCGATTATGGAGAGCGAAGGAGACTGATATGGCGAATGCCACCGCAAAGTCACTTGCTGACGATATGTATTATTTCCGCTTTGTCGCCTGCCAGAGAGAATGATATACTAGAGATGCCGTCTAGGATTGGCCTCATGAACCAGTCTAAAAAGATGCTCCTTGGCATCCTGGCGGTCCACATCACCAAGGACTTACCGCAAGGAGTAAGACCGATGACTGTACCCCCTATGGGCATCTATGCCATTACCAACACTGTGAATGGCAAGCAGTATGTTGGCAGTTCAGCACACCTTCAAGATCGGCTGTATGAACATCATCGCGATCTTCGCCCCGGCAAACATCCGAATCGCCACCTGCAACACGCATGGAACAAATATGGCTCTGAGGCATTTACCTTTACGCTCATTGAAGAGATTGAAGATGTGAATCTCATCCTTGCTCGTGAGCAACATTGGATTGATACTCTCAAGCCTAGTTATAACATCCTCTTGCGCGCTGGCAGTCCTTTAGGCTTTCGGCATGCGCCAGAAACAATTGAGCGCATGCGATGCATTCAGAAGGGCCGCACATTCTCTGATGAGGTGCGAGCGAAAATATCAGCAACCCTGAAGGGGCGATCGTTGCCTGCTGACGTGCGCGAAAAGATGGGTAAAGCCCGCAGAGGCAAGCCTAGATCGCCAGAAGTGCGAGCAAAGATCACGCAAGGGCTTCGGGGCCATAGCGTTAGTGAAGAATCGCGTGCGAAAATGAGTGCTGCAAAGCTTGGGCATAAGCAAACCCCAGAGCAAATTGCCACGAGGATAGCAACGACAAAAGCACGTGGAAAGCACCAAACATATACCCCAACGCCTGAGACGCGCGTAAAAATGTCAGAGTCAGGCAAGCGTAACTGGACACGCAAGAAAGCAGGAAATGTAGATGGCGAATGCGACAGCGAAGGCCTTAGCCGATGACTTGCTCTCCTGGATAAAAGGGGTCACGTTTCCCGCCGCCCCCGCGAATCTCTATATTGGCCTCTTCAGCACGACCCCAACGGCGAATACCGGATCGGGCACGGAGGTGAGTGGCTCATCCTATGCGCGCCAGACAGTCGCGTCAAGCGCATGGAGCGCGATCAGCCAGAACGCCGATACGATCCATGACCAGATCAGCAATAGCAACGCGATCACGTTTCCGGCGGTGACGACCAGTAGCTACACAGTCACCGGCATCGGCATCTGGGACGCCTCAAGCGCGGGAAATTTGCTCTTCTATCAGGCAGTGACAAGCCAGGCCGTGAGTGTTGGCAACCAATATCAGGTGGCGGCGGCGGCGCTGATTGTCGAGGTGTAGCCCATGGCCACGACGATCAAGCTTGCGGCATACCTGACGAGTGTGACAGTACTCGCAAGCGAACTCAATAGCCTCGCCAATGGCAGTGTCTCTGGTTTGACCGGCTCCGGGACCGGCACGATCCTGGACAATACGAGCAACCTTTCCCTTTATGCTGATTTTGAGCTTGATGTCACGTTCGGATCGGCACCGACGCTGGGGAACACGATTGGCCTGTATATGGCAACATCGCTGGACGGCACGAATTACGAGATCATGCCTGCGGCGGGAACGACCGCGCCACAAAACAGCAAACTGGTCGGCTCCTTTGTGCTGGAATCCACGGGAACGACGCAGCGCATCCATATCTGGCGCGTGCCCTTGACGCCGGGGAAAATGGAGTTTCAGGCGCTCAATAGCGCAGGCGTGGCGTTTCCGGCATCCGGCTCCACGATTGTCTGCTATCCCTATTCGCTGCAATCCGTATGATCGGGGGCGGCCATGATCACCCCGACGCGCGTCCAGACGGCGTTCAATGATAGCGGTTCGGCGGCGAGCGCAACGGTCACGTTTGGCGCGGGCGTCAAGTATGGGAACCTCGTCCTCTGCTATGTCACCGTCGGCAATAACAGCGAGACGCAATCCACGACGAGCACGCTTACCAAAGCGGTTGAGGATCTTGGCAACGCTACCAGCAAGGTAACACCCGCGATCTGGTATGGCGTCGTGGGGCATGGCGGCCCCGCGCCAGGCACGACGGCATTCACGTTTTCCTGGTCTGGCACGCATAGTTTTGTCCTGTATGCGGAGGAATGGCACGCACCGTATGGGTGGACAGCATCGCCGCTCGATGTGGCGGCCCATACGGACGGCGCAACGACTGGCACGACGTTTGATTCTGGCACGACGGGTATCACCCAGCAAGCGGCAGAACTCTTCGTTGCGGCGCATGCCTATAAAGCCGGGACCCAATCCCTCACGAATATCACCCCTGGATGGATCAATCAGAGTAATCTAGCCACCGGCACTAGTAATAGCCAGGCGACGTATTCGCAACTCGCCAATGCCATCACCACCGCCGAGGTCAAGGCGACAGTGTCCACCGCCGAGGGATGGTGTGGCGTCGTCGCGACATTCAAGATATGCCTCCCGCCATTTGGCACGGTCACGCCATCGGGACTTGTCTTCCCAGTGGGCATTGCGTCCAGCGCGATCGTGAGTGGGAGCGCGGCGCTCATTGCCAACAGCGCATTGGCTGAAACCGCGCAAGTGGTTGCCCCCACCGCGCCACTTGCCGCGGCAAGCGGCCTGAGCGAGACGGTGGCGCTGATCCTCAGTGACGCCGATCCGCTGGTCGCCAACGCGGCGCTGGCAGAGACGGCGGCGCTCGTCATTGCCCCAACCGCCAGTGTGCAGGCGAATAGCGCGCTGGTCCAGACACCGCCCGCGTTGATCATCTGCACGTCCGCTGCAATGACGAGCAATAGCGCAGTAGTAGAAACCCAGCCGGTGACCATCATCGCCTATGGCCAGGCGGTGCAGGCAAATAGCACGCTGGCTGACGCGCCGAATCTGCTCATCAGTGTGGCATCCCCCTTTTCGGCGAATAGCACGCTGGCTGAAAGCGCCACGCTCATCAGCCCCGCTGGTGACGCCTTTGTTAGCACGAGTGCCCTCGCTGAGGCGAATGGCATCGTTACCGCGCCCGCCACGTCCCTACAATCGAATAGCTTGCTCATTGCAGGGCAGCCCGTCACGATCATCACCGCCGCGCCGGTCGTGGCCAATAGCCAGATCACTGAAGCGGCGCGCATCATCAGCCCCGCCGCCGCGATTGTGGCGAACAGCGCCATGGCCGAGACCGCGATCCTGCAAAGCGCGTCAGCGACGCCGATCGTTGCGCAAAGCGACTTGAGTGAAACCGGCGCGATCCTCATTGCGCCGAGTGCGACGGCGGTGGCGAATAGCGCGATTGTCACCGCACCGGCATGTGTCCTGGCCTCCGCTCATCTGATCGCGAATAGTTCCCTGGGGGCATCGGCGCAACTGGTGGATCTGGCGGCGAGCGTGCAAAACACCGCAGTGCTCGCGGCTGTGGCGCAAGTGGTGGCCGATGCTGTGCCAGTCGTGAGCACCGCCGCGATCAGCGAGACCGGCATCATTCAGAGCGCCGCGAGCGTTGTCAGCACGAGCGCGTTGGCAGTGACGACGGCACAGGTGCGTGGCCCCGCGCCGATCAGCAGCAATGCCGCGTTGACAGAAACCGCATTGCTGCTGATCGTGTCCGCGTCGCTCACGGCAAATGCCGCGATCAGCGAGGCGGCGGTCATCATTGCCGCTGGCCAGGCGATCCAGGCGAATAGCGCCATTACTGAAACTGGCACCGTCTCTACGCCATATGCGTCTGGCACCGTCACCTCCAGTGACGCCGCATATGGCACCGTCTCATCATCGGATGCCGCGCTCGGACTCGCGGCCACAACCAACACGGCTTATGGCGCGATCACCACCACCATACAGACGCTTGGCATCGTCGCTGGCAGTGACGCCGCCGCTGGGATCGTCACCGCGCGCGACGCGAAAGGGTAAGCATGACCATGACCAGCGTGTACGATGAAAATCAAGCGGTGAAACTGTCGGCGACGTTCACCGTCGGCGGCGTGGCGACCGATCCCACCACCGTGAGCCTGACGTATCGCACACCGGACGGCACCGAGACCGTGCTGACGTATGCGGCAAGCCAGATCACGAAAGATTCCGTTGGCAATTATCATGTCGTGCTGACGGTCACACAGGCCGGAAGCACGACCTATCTCTGGGACGGCACGGGAACCGATATTGCGGCGATCAGCGGCTCGTTCTTTGTGCGACGGCAGGAGGCATAGGCGATGGCAAATACGACGGTTCACAACGATCCCAACACCTCAGCGCAAGTGGGACTCAATGTCGCGGCGGTGCATCTTGTCAGCCCAGGATCAGGGCTTGCGGTCGAGCCAACCAACCAGGATACCATTACGCTTGTGGCTTCGGCGGCCTATACCACGACGCAAACGAGCGCGGATCAGACGAACACGAATGGGCGCGGCGTGATTGTCGTGCTGGACATGACCGCCGTCGGGACGGGTAGCGTGACGTTGGAGATTGACGGCAAAGATCCGGTGAGCGGCAAATACTACACGATCCTGACTGGCGCGGCGGTCACATCGAATAGCACCAACATCTATCGTGTCTATCCTGGGCTGACCGCCGCCGCCAATGCCACAGCATCCGATGTGCTGCCTCGGACGTGGCGAGCCAAGGTGACGGCGAACAACGCGAATAGTGCGACGTATTCGGTCGGCGCGATCATCCTCTTGTAGCCGCGTTACGACGCGAAATCCTAAGCGCCACCACACGACGGCGCTTTTGTATGACGGGACATGATCATGTTACATAAAGCCCTTTCCTCCGGCATTCGCGATGTGGACACGCTGCAAGGCATCATCACCGGCTATGCATCGGCGTTCAATATCATTGACTCCGATCAGGATATCGTGCTACCCGGGGCGTTCCAAAAGACCCTGGCCGAGCAAGGGCCGCAATCCAAGCAGCCGCGCATCAAGTTCCTCTATATGCATGATTCCACGCGACTGCTAGGGGTGCCAAGCGTATTGCGAGAAGATCCCTATGGCCTATATTTTGAAGTGCCGCTCGCGGATACGCCGCTGGCTCGCGATGTGCTCACACTCTATGCCGAAAAGGTTTTGACTGAACACTCGATTGGCTATGAAGTGGTGGAAGCAACGTGGGACCGCGCGCAGCATGCCCGATTGCTGAAACAGGTGAAATTATTTGAATTTTCCTGTGTGACCTGGGGCGCGCAACCCCAGACGCCAGTCATTTCCATTAAATCGCTCGCACATCCCTCCGAGCTTACGGCGCTGGCGGATCGCGCCAGTCGCATTGACAGCCTCTTGCACACGGGATCGCTTCATTCGGACGCGCTCTGTGAGGCGCTTGACCGCGAATTGAAGGCGCTCCATACTGCGCTGGCCCCCGCCGATGCGAGCGACCAGCCGTACACCATCCAGGGGGTCATAGAGACAATGACAGATTTGGCGACACGACTCCAATCCAAGGCGGCCACAGATGATGACAAGGCGGCCCAAGAGGCACGGGCAAAGAAGTATGGCATCGGGATCAAGGACGGCGGGAACGTCACGAAGCCGAGCGCGTGGAAAGACGTGCCGGATGAGGAATGGGGCGATCCCGTCAATTACAAGCTCCCCATGCCGGATAAGAGTCATGCCGATAATGCCGCGTCGCGTTTTGGGCAGGAGGCGACGCGCAGCCAATACACCAAAGATGAACAAGCCATTATTGATAAGCGTATCGCCGCCCGCCAGAAAGCGCTAGGCGAATCAGAGGACGGCAAAGGAGCGAACATGAACACTCGCCTGATCAAGGGCAGTGGCGGCGAGCTGGCCGTCTCTGAGGACGGCACGCACGCGAAATATACGGGCACGCACACGCATAGTCACACGGCGATGGGAAGTCAGGGGAATGACGCGATGCATGAGCACGAGCACACGCACGAGGATGATGCTGCGCATGGCCACGCGCATGAGAACGCGCCTACGCCCAAAGCCGCAATGCCAAGCCCTGATCGCAAGACTCCGGATGGGCGTATGCCCCGCAAGGCGCGTGATTTTGATACGCTCTTCCAATCCTTAAATGCCGCTGATGAGTTGCAAGATGATTGGGGCGATACGTTCATTGCCTTCACGCACGCGATGGCAGAACTGATGATGCAAGCGCAATGGCAAGCAAATGGATGGCTTTCTGACAATGCAGAGCCGTTTAATGCCCAAGAGGCCGCACAGGCCAACCTTGACGCATTTGGCAAAGCCGTCATGAGCCTGGTGGCGCGCTCACTGGCCGCGGATTTTGCGCCGTGTCTGGACGATGACGGCGATCAGTTTCTTGACCCCGACGGCTGCAATGCCGACGATGATGATGATGATGATGATTGGAAGGCGCGTCGTCGTCCACTCGCCATGCCTGCTGCCCCCGCGCCATTGCGCAAGGCGGGGCGCGCCATTGGGAGCGCGAACCGCACCGTCATCACCGAGGCGCTGGACGGCATGAGTGAGGCGATGAAGGCGATGAAGATGCACCATGGCGCGATTGCCGATCTCATGACGAAAACCGATCCCGATCATGTCCGGCAGGACGAGGACACGGTGCTGGGCGACGACGATACCCCCAATGGCGGCACCAATCCCAACAAGGGCCGCACCCCCGCGCCGGACCGCCGCACGGCTGGCACCACGCCTGGGTTGATCACCGCGCTGGACGCGGATCTTATGGCGTTGCGCCGGATGCGATCCGGCGGAAAGGGCTAGCACATGGCAGGCACCCCACAAGACTACGAAGAAATGCAGCATCTCACGCACCGGTTGCGTGAGATTGTTGATCTGGGCGAGGCGCAACTGGCGGAACGCGCGCCAAACTTCCAGGCGCTCAATACGCGATTGGATCAACTGGAAGCGAAAATGACGCGCCCGGCGTTGCATGACGGCCCGCGCGCCGCTGACAGCCCGGACCTGGAAACGAAGCAGCGCCAGAAAGCGCGCACGAAAGCGCTCCGGTCGCTGATCGCCAGCAATTTCACGATGCGCAATCTGAGCACAGAGGATCGCGCACACCTGGTCCCGGATCAATTGAAAGACGGGACCCCGAATGCGCACGGGTTGGATCTCAAGGCGCTGAACCTCACAGATGATACACTGGGTGGATTCTTTGTGCTGCCTGATATCATCCAGGATGAGATCATTCGCAACGTTGTGCTGATCTCGCCCTTGCGTGGGATCAGTCGCGTGATGCAAACCAGTAGCAACAATCTCAAGATTCCGGTGTTGACGGCCCCTACCGCCGCCGCCTGGATCTCAGAAACCGGCACACGCACCGTGTCGAGTAATCCCCAGTTCGGCATGAAGGACATCCCCACGCATGAATGCTATGCATTGATGCTGTTCTCGCGCCAATTGCTGGAAGATTCCTTCTTCGATATGGAGAAGGAGATGTCCTTTGAATTCGCGCAACAATTCGCGAAATTGGAGGGCACGGCATTCGTTTCAGGCACAGGCGTCGGCCAGCCGTTGGGCATCCTGAATGACCCGAACATGACGACGTACACCACCGCCTCATCCGGCGTTGTGGGCGCGGACGATCTGATCGGCGCGCTGCACAACTGGAGCGCGTTCGCGTATTATATCGCGAATGCGAAATGGGTGTTTAACCTCAACACGCTTGGCGTAATTCGCAAACTGAAGGACAGCCAGAATCGCTATCTGTGGGAGCCGGGCATGGGATTGGCCGATCCGCCGCGCCTGTTGAACCTGGAATATGTCGTTGCACCAGACATGCCGAACCAGGCCGCATCAGCGGTGCCGATCGCGTTTGGCGACTTTCAGCGCGGCTATCGCATCGTGGATCGCACGCAAATTGCGGTGCAGCGTTTGGAAGAGCTGTATGCCACGTCGGCGCAGATCGGCGTCCTGGCGTACAAGCGGGTTGGGGCACAAACCGTGCTGTCAGAGGCGATCCACACAATTACTTGTCATTCCTAGCTTGCTTCCCTGACGTTCCCTCTCTCGCCGTCTAGGGTCTATGCGGCGAGAGTTCATCTTTGCCTTGGGAGGGACATTTTGCATGTCCAATAAATCGATCCATTACACCGTGATCCCGTATACGCTGAATGCCCCCGCCGCACACACCTCGACACTGACCGGCGCGGCGTTCGATCGGGAAAAAGGCCCATCGGGCGACATTGCCGCGCCCTATGAGGCGCTGGATATCATCGTGGATTTCGGGGCCTGGACTGACGGCTCACATACGCCAAAACTCCAGGATTCGCCGGATAACAGCACGTGGACCGACGTGCCCGCCGCTGGCCAGTTGGGCGCATTCACGGCGATTACGAGTGCCACGGGGCAGAACCTCGTGCAGCGGGTGAGTTACGTCAATGGCAATCGCTATGTGCGTGCCGTCGTCACGGTCTCTGGGGCCACGACTGGCGCGATTTATGGCGTCCTGGCGGTTGGGGCGTACCCGGCCAACCTGCCCACCGTGGCCTCTGGCAGTTAGCAAGATCGCGCTTGCATCCCCCTTGCTTCGAGCTATGGGGATGCAAGCGCGGTCGCCGCAGCGACACCGTCGCTGTTGCCACTGCGGACTATTCATGGTATGGTGGGTTTGAAAGGTTTGTGAGTCACGTCCGCCTTTCAAAAAGAGCAATCAACACCGCATGTGGACGAGCATGCATTGGTGCAAATCCATAGATGCCCCTGCGTTCTACGCATGGGGAGTCGTCACTGCCTGCCTCCTTGTTTCGCGTGTGGCGCGCCCCCAAAGGCGCGCCACGTTCACAGAAGTGAGCTGCTATGGCTATCCAATATATCCGGATGCTTGCCGATCGTGAGGGGGCATGGGATCATATCCACATTGTCACCTATCAGGCGGGCGAGATCTATTCCCTGGATCGCACCGATCCGCCGATTTCCCAAGATCTGCTTGACGGGTTTGTGGCATCCGGGCATGCCATGGAAGTGGATGCCGACGGCAATCCGGTTGGCATGCCCGCTGATACGCGCCAAACGAAACCCAGCGGCCCGAAGGCGACAAAGGCCACGTCGGTCGCGGATGCCCCCGCGCCCCGCACGCCGGACGTATCGGCGAGTGACGACACCCCCGTTTGATCGGAGGCTGATCCATGCGCTCGGCACAAAGCAGCCTGCAATCCCTCAAAACGACGGTCGCCCCCGCAATCGAGCCGATCACGCGCGATGAGGTCAAGAACTGGCTGCGCATCAGTTGGGCCGATGATGATCTGCTGCTGGACTATCTCATCTCTTCGGCCCGCGAGTGGCTCGAATCGCGCACGAGTCGCGCGCTGATTACCCAAACGTTGCAAGGCGTCTGGATGCTGCCCAAGTCGCCTGAGAGCAAGTTGCGGGGCATCTACGCGCCGCTGGGCATGGAATTGACATTCTGGCTGCCACGATCCACGCCGGGCGGCGTCACGGTCACCACCGCCGAAATCGAAAAGGATCTCGATGTCTGGCAGACGATGACCGTCACCACCGATTACGTTGTGGATGCAGATAACGATCCGCCGCGTGTGTGGTTGCGAGCGAGCGCGATCTCATACTGGGCACCCACTGGCGCGCTGATCAATTTTATGGGCGTGTATGCGCCGCGCGTGCGCATCACGTGGCAGGCGGGCTATGGCGCGGGACAGAGTGCAGTGCCGTACTCGTTTCGCCGCGCCCTGCTGACCGCCGTTGCCTATCTCTATGAGCACCGTGACGAGAGCGGCATGCCACCCGATAGTTTGCTGGCGGGCCTGGATGGGGTGAGGAACGTGTGATGACGCAATTCACCTGCCCGCAATGCGGAAGTCATCAGATTCAAGGGGCACCCCTGACATCATCCACTCAGTATTCGTGGCAGTGCACCGCGTGTCTCTATGCCTGGGATGAACCCATTCGCCCGATCATTCCTTCCCCTGCGCCAATTATTGTGCAAGTTGACGGCGCGGTACTCGCGCCGCATGTCGTCAAGGCCATGGAAGATCGTGAGGATGAGTGATCCATGCCTCCATACAAGCCGCCCAATCCTGGCGACTACAACCGCCGCGTCACGATCCAGCAGCAAGCGCCGGTCACCGTGGACGCCTGGGGCACACCGTCCCCCGCGTGGGCCGTGGTTGCGACGACATTCGCGGCATTCACCGCGAAAACATATCAGGCGACGGCGCTCGACGGGCAGCCGATCATCCGACGGCAGGCGCAATATCGCATGCGGCGCATCCCCAGCACGCCGATCACGGCGGCGATGCGAATCGTGGATACAACTGAGAGTGATGCCACACAGACGTACAGCATTCTGGATATCCAGGACATCGGTGGGGCACGGCGCGAGGTACTCCTGATTTGCCAGTTGGTCCTGCCAGACCAGGGAGTGTGAGCGATGGGCGATGAACTCATTGTCGTGAGTAACAAATTGCCGCAAGTGGTCGGTGCGTTGCATGTCACCGGCAAAGCGCAGGTGAAGAAAGCCGCGATGGCCATCGCGCAATATGCCGCCGCAAATCACCCGTATCAGAATCAGACTGGCCAGGCAGAGAGCGGCTTCTACGTCGTCATGCAGGATATGAGCACGTATGGGCAAGGATTCATCGGCGGTGATGGCAGTGCGGGAAGCGAGATGATGCCAGAAGTCGAAGCGCCCACAGATGATCAGACGGCGTATGTCTCGAATGCATCGGGGCATTTTATTTTCCTGGAAATGGGCACCAGTCGCATGCCGTCATTCCCCAGCCTCTTGCCCGCCGTGGAAGCCGTGCGACAGGCCTTTGAATCAGGCGATGGCTGGGAGGCGGCGCTGGCCGCGCTGATCGGATCATGACCACCGTGATCGGCCCCGCCGAAGGCATGGCGTATATCCTGGCGAAATTGCAGGCCGACGCGCCGCTCAACGCGATCGCCACCGGTGGCATCTATCGCGCCGCCGCGCCGCAAGCCGCGATCAACGCCCCGCCCTACGTCCTGATCAATTATCAGGGCGGCGCGGATGTCATGGGATCATTCGCTGATCGCATCATGACCGGCGGCCTGTATCAGGTCGCAATCTATGGTCCGGATACGATGATGGCGGCGTCGCTCGTTCCGGCGGCGCGGCTCATTGACGCCGATTTGCATCGCACTGCTGGCACTGCGCAAGGGGGGACCATTCTAGCTTGCTATCGTGAACAACCCATCGTACTCTCAGAGGTCGTGACCGGCTCCGACGTGTACTGGAGTCGTGTGGGCGGACTATATAAAATTCTTGTTAGTTGAAAGGACGGTGCCCTCATGCCGACGCCTCGTGCATCAGTAAATCAGCAGTGTCAGATCGGATTGGAAACAACGCCAGGCACCAGTGTGGCGGCGTCAAAACTGCTGGATGCGTTTATCTGGACCTTTGGCCCCAAGATCGCCACGAAGCAGTTTCGGGGGACCGGTCGCCAGCATCCGAGCGCCTCCGCCGTACTTACAGAATATGCCGGTGGCAAGATCAGTGGCTCGCTGGATTTCGCGCAATCGGTGTATCCGCTGTCATCGCTGTTTGGCGCGGCGACGATCACGACGCATAGCGGCGCGACGACGGTCAAGGATTGGAAGTGGACGCCTGCCTTGACCGGCTCCTATGCCGCGAATGCCAAGACATTTACCCTGCAAAACGGCGAAGCGAGTGATGCTGAGCAGTATGCCTATGCCGTGTTCACGGCATTCGGCTACAATTTCACCCGCAAGCAGGAAGCGCAGATCACCTCTGACTGGATCAGCCAATCCTTCACCGACGGCGTGACGCTCACGGCCAGCCCGACCACCGTCGCGCAATATCCGGCCACCGGCGCGGATTTCAATCTGTACCTGGATTCCACGAGTGCAGGCATTGGCACAACGCAATTACTCGATCCGCTGAATGTTGCCTGGACGGCGGGGCCGTTCTATGACCCCTATTGGCCGATCAATCGCACCAATGCCTCGTTCACAAGCATCATTGACAAAGAGAAAAAACAGGAACTCAAAGTCAAGTTGCAGGGCAATAGCACGGGCATCGCGATCAAGGGCAACTATCTGGAAAATGGCGCGCGCTGCTATGTGCGTGTCAGCGGCCAGGGCCAGCTTATTGAAAACGATGTCACGGTGGGCGTCGGCGCGGCATCCGGCGGCACATTTACGCTGACATACAAAGGGCAGACGACGGCGGGCATCGCGTATAACGCGACGGCGGGCACCGTGCAAACGGCATTTACCGGCCTGAGTACCGTCGGATCAGGGAATGCCACCGTGACGGGTACCGCGCCGAATTGGGTCATTCTGCTGACCGGGACGCTCGCCAATGACACGACGGCGATCACTGGCTCGGGATCGGGCCTCACTGGTGGCGCGCTCGTCATCACCGCCGCGCCGGTCTATGCTGCATTCACCCATGATATGTGCCTGTTTGTTGCAGAGATGAGCGAATTCGGCAACACTGACGACGTGTTTGATGTGGAATATACATTCATCTTGGCCGAAGATACTGCCTGGGGGTCAGGCCAAAGCCAACTGTACACGCTGACCAATACCCTCACTGCCCTCTAGAAAGGTCGCCACATGCCCATTACTCCCCGCGCCCTGGCGAAACTGCGCAAGTCGTGTAGTTTCGAGTACCTGGGCGAAACCGTCAATGTCGAATATTATCCCGCCGCGCTCAGTGACGTGGCCGCGCAGGGCAAGAAGATCACGGCGGAGGTCAATGCCGCACAAGCCGCCGATGATGAGGCAGCGGTCCGGCAGGCGATGCTGGATACTGGCGCGTGGCTGTGTGGTATCCTGGCAAGCTGGGATTACCTGGAAGATGACGGCGTGACCATGCAGCCGATCACTCCGGAGAACATGGCCACGCAACTCGAAACGTTCAGTGATTTCATTTGGGCCGTGTTTACGGCCATTACCACGAGTCATACGGCGGGAAACGCGAGCGGGACGCCCTCATCCGGGAACTCAAAACCTATCTCCTCTACGATGGCCTCATCGGCTTCCGAGGGGGCGTCCCGGATCCCATCCGCATCCTCTTCGTCGCCCGATGGCTCAAGGGAGCCGCCAGTGTCGAATGGCTAATCGCTCATCCGGACTGGTGGGAATGGGCCGAGATCTGCTCCATTGCGCATGAACAGGCCGTCGCCGAAAAGAACAAGCAGCAGGAGTAGCTAGGGTGCCGCCGGATCGGGTGGCGCGATTCGTTCAAAAATCACGGTGAACTTGATGGGGGGCTTGAAAATCATCGCGCCAATGCCTCCCAGGGCCACCGCGCGCCCGACGCCGGATGATGGTTGGTGACTTGATTGCGAGACGACGCGCCATCCTTGCCGCGCCATTTCGGCGATGCCTGCCTGAAGCGCCTGCTCCCCTTCATAGATCCGCGTCGTCTGCCCACTCGCCTCTTGCGCCGCCGCCGCCGCTGACCCGGCGCGCGGTTCATGGCACTTGGGGCATTCCGTCTTGTTGGCACTGATGTTCTTCGTGTGGCATGCCGCGCATTCCCACGGGCGAATGCGATCCCGAAAACTCTGTGACATGGACATTCCTCCTTTTGGTGTTGAGCGCGGCGGGGCGCATGCCGCCGCGTTCCCATTGTACCATCTTGGCAAACAAGCAAGCGAGGCGTTCTCATGCCAATTCAAGTCGCCCAATTAGTTGCCAAGGTTAGCGCGGATACGTCCGGCGCGGAAAAGGGGCTTAATGGCGTCGCGGGCTTGTTGGGCAAGGCGTTGCCTATTGCGGCGCTGGGCGGGGTTGCGGCGGTTGCAGGCATTGGGATCGCCGCCGTCAAGATGGCGGGCGATTTCCAGGCGGGCATGACCTCATTGGTGACGGGCGCGGGGGAATCGCAGAGCAATATCAAGATGGTGTCGGATGGCATCCTCAACATGGCAACGGCGACGGGCACGAGCACCCAGCAGTTGACCGATGGCATGTTCATGATTGAGAGCGCGGGCTATCACGGCAAAGCGGGGCTGGATGTGCTGAAGGCCGCCGCCGAGGGCGCGAAAGTCGGCAATGCCGATCTTGGGACGACGGCAGATGCCCTCACGACGATCCTGAAAGATTATCCCGATGTCACGAATGGGGCGAGCGGCGCGATGAACACGCTCATCGCGACGGTGGCATCCGGCAAAACCCACATGGCCGATCTAGCGGCGGCCATGTCCCAGATCCTCCCCACGTCCAGTGCCGCCGGGGTCGGTCTCAATGACGTGATGGGCGCGATGGCCACCATGACCGGCGAGGGCGTGCCCGCCGCCAATGCCGCGACATATCTGCGCCAAACGATCCTCGCTCTGGACGCACCAAGCAAGGCCGCACAAAAGGCGCTGGCAAACTTCGGCCTCTCGTCTTCTGACGTGGCGTCGGAGATGCAAAAGAGTCTGCCCGACGCGCTGAAAATGATCACCGACGCGGTGGGGAAAAAGTTCCCCGTCGGCAGCGCGGCCTATGTCGCGGCGCTGAAAGACATTTCCGGTGGCAGCAAGCAGATGCAGGGCATAGTGGATCTGACCAGTACGCACATGTCGGACTTCAAGAACAACGTCGCGGGTGTCACGGATCAGGTCAAAAAGGGCGGCACATCGATTGTCGGCTGGTCCGATGTACAAAAGGATTTTAATTTCAAGATGGATCGGGCCAAAGAAGTTGTCGAGACGCTCATGATCAAGATCGGCACGGGGCTGTTACCCGTTGCGGGCAAGATCGTGGATCTGTTTTCCACGTATTTCGTGCCAACCCTCATGGCGATCGTGGGGGGATTGCTCGCGGTGGTTTCCACGGGTGGGCGATTCGTGAGCTGGCTGGAAGGCACTGGTCCGGCAGCGACGGCGGTCAAGGGGATCTTGTTACTGCTGGGCGGCGCGATGCTAGGATTTGCGGCGTCGGCCATTCCGGCGGCAGTGACCGCGATCGCGTCGAGTGTGGTGGCATTTGGCGCGCAGGCGGTGGCAGCGGGCGCGGCGGCAGTGGCGACCATCGCGGCGGCGGCCCCCTTCATTCTGGTGGGCATCGCCATTGCAGGTGTGATCGGGATCATCATCCTCATCGTGACGCACATCAAAGAGATCGGCCAGTGGTTCGACAAACTGAAAATCATCATCCGATCCGCCGTGGAAAACATCCTGGGGATGCTGTCGCACATTCCCGGGCCGATCGGAGCCATGGCGTCATCTGTGCTGGCAGGCATGAAATCTGCCGATGACGCGACGCAAGTCCACACGCTCGCGATGAAGGTGGCCGCCGATCAGCACACGGCGCAAATGGCCCAAGCCGCCGTGATGCACACCGATCGCATGCGCCAGGGGCTCCTGGAACAGATCAAGAACACGACCGATCCGGCCAAGAAAAAAGTGCTAGAAATGCGCCTCGCGGTGGTCGAGCACACCGAACAGATGCAACGCGAGGCCGTCCAGCATGCGGTCATGCTCGCAGCACAACACAAGGCGCAAATGGAGCGCGTCAAGCAGGATGCGATCCGGCAGGCACGGGAAGCCAAGCTGGGCTTCCTGGGGCACATGGGCGAAATGAAGGATAGCGCGATCCAGTTCAGCAAAAACCTGGCGATGGGGGTGCTGGGCAAACTGATCGATCTGAAAAACTGGGTCGTGGCCAAAGCGGAGGAGCTGAAATCGGGATTCATCACGAAGGTGAGCGATCTCGTTACCGGCGTGGTCAATTTCTTCACCTCGCTGCCGGGCAAGGTGCTGGGCGCGCTTTCGTCCCTGCCAGGCGATCTGCTGAATTTCGGGATGACGCTGATGCAAAAGCTCGCGGCGGGCATCGCGTCCGGCGCGGGGGCGATCGCGGGGGCACTGAAAAACATTCCGGTGATCGGCGGCGCGATCGGGGGCCTGGGCAATCTCTTGCCGCACTTTGCCACCGGCGGCACGATGGGCGGCACGGGTCTCGCGATTGTCGGCGAGAACGGGCCGGAACTGGTGCAGATGCCCGGCGGCGCACAGATCACGCCGCTGGCGCAGGGGCAAAGCGTGAGCGGCATCCCTGCAGGCATGATGCAAGCCTATGGCCTGGGCACCGCAACACAAGGGGGACAAATGCTTCCCCTCACGATCTATCTGGATGGGGTGCGGGTCGCGCAAATCGTGACCCGCTTGCAACCCGATGTGATTCGCAATGGCACCGGTAGTCGGGGGTTCTAACCCATGACAACGAATCTGCTCACCGCAAATCAAGCTGATGTCGAAACTGATACGACGGGGTTCACCACAATCAATACCGGCGTGACCCTTGCCCGCGATACTAGCCATGCCTGGCACGGGGCCTCATCGCTGAAGTTCCGGAGTGATGGGACGGCAACCTACCAGGGCTGCGAAGTGCGGGTGCCAGTGGCCGAGTTCACCGCGTCCGAGCAGATCACCCTCAGCACCTATTTCCTGACCGATGCCACCTCGGCGGGGGCCACGATTCGCTACTATTGCCAATCGGACATCGGGAATATTGGCACCGTTGGGAATATCACGCTCCCCTCGGCAGGGACATGGGTCCGGTTCAGCACGACCGTGACGCTGGGGAGCTCGCTGCCGAGCACCTATGTCGCCATTCGCTGGGATACGGGCGGGAATCTCCTTGCCATTAATTTGTGGGCCGATGGGCTACAGATCAATAGTGGGACGCTTGCCGCATGGGTGGCGGGGGGCGTGGTCCTCAATTTTAATAGCATGACCGCCTATATTGGCGGCACGATTTATCAAGTGGAAGCGGGGTCCGTGAGCGTCATAAACCAGATCGGGCAACGCAGCACCGGCAGCATGCGTGTTTGGAGCGCCGTCGGGGTCACGTGGTCCTATGGCACGCGCGTCACGATCTATAGCGCCGCCGGAACGCTTGTCTATGCGGGCTATGTCAGCAAGGATAAGGCGTATAAGCCACCCGGCAGTCGGCAAGGGACGGGATTGCTCTTACATGACCTGACCCTCATGGATAACTGCTATAAAGCGGATAAGCGCGTGGTGTTCACGTCATTTCTGGCAACCAGCGCAGGGACGATCGTGCAATCCTTGCTCTCGACCGTGCTCGCTGCCGAAGGGGTCACGGCGACCGCGAGCAGTATTGCCGCTGGTCCCACCATCACGGAAGTGATCTGGAATGGCAAGCAGATTGCCGCCGCGCTCGACTGGCTTGCGCAGCAATCGGGGTATTGGTGGAACATTGATCTCAATAGCGTCCTGTGGTTTCAGCCATATGGCGGGATTCCCGCCCCATTCACGCTTGACGGGACGCAAGTCACGAATGATAGCAACCTGAGTGTCACGAATGGCAACAATCGGTACGTGAACCGGCAATTCGTGCGCGGCGCTTTTGCCACGACGGGGGTATTGACTGAGACGATCTATGGCGACGGGCACAAGCGCGGGTTCACGCTCAGTTATGATGTGGCGAGTGTCACGGCACGGGACATGAGCATCTATGATAGCAGCACGGGCAGCACCTATACGCTGAATAGTGGCATCGGGACGAAAGGCGCGACGGGGCAAAACTGGTATGTCGCGGTGGGGGATGCGGTGTGTGCGCAAGACACGGGCAGCCCCGTCTTATCCACGAGCCAATATCTGACCGTGACGTATAAGGGGCGGTATCCGATCGTGGCCCTCGCGAGTAATAGTAGCCTGATCGCGGCACAGAAGGCGCGTGAAAGTGGGGGGACTGGCTATGTGGAAGCGGTGCAAGCGGATACGAAGGTGCACACCCAAGCGGCGGCATTTCAGATCGCGGGGGGCATGCTCTCGCACTATGGGCAGGATATGACGCTGCTTGAGTTTGATACCCTCAAATCCACGCTGGCAGAAGGGCAGATGCTCACGGTGAACCTGGCCGATTTCGGCCTAACCAATCGGCAAATGCTCATCCAAAGTGTCGAGATGACGGATAGTCGCGACGGATATAACCTCTGGTATCACGTGACGGCGGTGGGCAGCCCCTATGACGCGGCACAATGGCAGACGTATTACCAGAATCTCATGAACCAGCAAGCCGATCCAAGTGACCTCTCTGATACATCGGATAGCAGCACCCTTGCGCTGTTATTGGCCTCGCAAATCACGCTGAGCCCCACCGTGGTGGTGCATGCGACGAAAACGACGTGCCCCATCGTGCCATTCACGATCCCCACAACTGTGTGTTAGGAGCATCCCCCTATGGCGGTCTTGACGAATGGTGGCTTGACGTTGTGGGCCACGGCCTTGCAGACGGCGGGGGCAAATACGGCCATTACCTATGTTGAGGTGAGCACCGGAATGGGGACGCTCACCGCTGCGCTGGTGTCAGGGACCGCGTATACCAGCATCACGCTCGCGGCAGGGATTCCGAATGCGATTGCCAATGGGCAATCGCTCACGCTCATTGATTCCACGGGAGATACGCAGGTCATCACCGGGACCGGCAATAGCCCAGGCGACACCGTGATCGCGGTGAGCAGTTTCACAGCCAACGCGAATTATGCGATTGGCTCCGGCGTGGTGACGACGCCTGCGGCAACCGATACCCAACTGTATGCGCAATCCACGGCCTATCGGATCGGGGCCACCCCCGGTGTGGCAGGCGCGGCAGCGGGAGAATCGCTCAATACGGGGTATTTTGATCCAACGACCCCCACCGCTACCTATCTGGAAGTCGGCTATTGGGGCGGATCAACCGCAACCAGTAGCGCGGGCACCGGCACCCTGCTTGCGCGGGATGTGCAATTTTGGAGCCACACGAACAATGTAGATAGCGCCTCATTTCAACTGGATTCAACACTCTAGGGGGTGATTGCGATGCCTTATACGGCGCACACGTGGGTGAATGGCGACTCTGCCAGCGCCGCCCGCCTCAATAATATCGAGAGCCAATACACCGAAAGCACGAATAGTTTCGAGCAGGATCTTTTTACCGCGTTCGTGCTTTCCGGTCTTGTCTGCACCAAAGACGGCACGACCGCGAATCAGCTTGACGTGACGGCGGGCACGGCATTCCTCTTGCAAGCGGATAATACGCTTCGGCGGCGGGCGCAGGCCGCGAGCATCGGGGGCCAATTCACCACCTCGGCATTATCCACGACCTATTATCTGGATCTGAACCCCGATGGGACGTGGTCGTTTGCCACGTCCCACAGCGGCGTGAGCAATTATCTCGCGATTTGCCACCTCACTACGGACGGGAGCGGCAATATCAGCACCGTCACCGATGCCCGCACGCTCACCACGTCGCTGTTCACAAGCGGAGCGGGGGCGATCAATTTCCCTGGGGCCGTCAATGTTGGCCCATCCGGGGGGCCATATGGCAGCCTCTCGTGGTTGGCGGTGGAAACGTCGCTCTACCTCAATACGCCGCAATCCGGCGCGGCAAATTGGATTGAGTTTGGCACCTGGAATGGCACCACACTGAAAGTGCCCTTCGGCATTGGGAGTGCAGCTTCGGCCCACATTACCACCTATATTGACGACAGCGGAAATTATAACGGCCCGGCAAATTGCGGCATTCCCACGACGCGCAACGGCACGGCCACCAGCGTGCCCATCTTTACTGGCACCACCACGCCCACTGGCACGATCCCGACCGGCAGCATCTGGCTGAATCAGTGAGGTGATCCGTGGCGACGATTGGCAACACCACCAGCCCGGCGGCGGGCTATGACTATATCGGATCGGCTACCGCCGCCGCGTCGGAATTCACGATGCCCACCGGCGGCGGCGTCGTCACCAGTATCTCTGGCTATTTCGACTCCGAGAGCGCAAGCCAGAATGGCTATCTGTGCGTCTGGGATAGTTCCGGCAATCTCTTGATCAATTCCGGCGCGTTTGCGATCAACAACAAAAGCGGGTCCGGCGCGGGTGGCCAGGACTGGTGGACGAAAAGCATCAGCAGTGTCTATGTGGCGGCAGGCACGATCTGGATCGGGTTCGTCGCCACCGGATCGCTCGTGTTCAGTTCCGAGTCATCGAGCACCGGCCTCGCGAATACGTCCTACACCAAAGCGATGAGTAGCCCTGGCTCATTTGCCAGTCCGACGATTTCTCCTGTTGGCGCGGTGGGCGCGTATATCACGTATACGCCCGGCGGCGTCGGCAAAGTCTGGCCCGGCTCGGCATGGGTAGACGGCACGCTAATCAAGATCTGGAATGGCTCCGCATGGGTGCAGGCGAATCCGCAAACATGGAGCGGCTCGGCATGGGTGGTCACGACATAGAAAGGGAGTTGGCATGGCAGAATATCCCATCGGCGCGAATCACCTCGCGCACTTCACCGCCGTGGAACACATCGGGACATTTTTGCAGGCAGAGCAAGCGCGCCTGACGCATGAGTTAGCATTCGTGCGCGCGCGCGAGGCCGAGGTGGTGCGCAATCTGAAGCACCTGCTGCTGCAATCCTATGGGATTGATCCGGCGGTGCCTGCCACCATTGATAGCGCACGAGGGGTCATTATCACGCCCGAACCCGATCACCCCGTATCCTCGCCATCACCGGACGCGCCACCTGGGACGGAGTAGCATATGGCATGGTTTCGTCCTGTGGATGGGCGGCTGACCTCGGAAGACATTCGCGCGATCATTCGTGCCGAGATGGCTCCCGTCACGGCCAGCCTGGGGGTATTGAGTGCGAAAGTTGACAGCCTCAGCGTGGATCATGTTACCCGTTCCGATATGAGCGCCTTGCGCACCGAAATGCAGACGGGATTCTCTGCCCTAGAAACGCGGTTTATGAGCAAAGAACTCGCCCAGCAACGCTATGATGAAGTGACCGGGCGCATCGGCGAAGTCGAAACCGCGCAAGAAGCGGCACGAGGCCGCACGTTTACGCTGGGCACGACCGCCGTTGGCTGGATCATCATGAGCGCGGGGCTGATCATTAGTCTTGTGAGTCTGATCATCGTCATTGCGCGAAGGTGAGCACGATGCCCCCGATTCTATGCCTGGCTCGATCAGCGCCTTTTTCCGCGCGTGGTGGCCTACGCGACCCATCCGCTCGTGATCCTGCTGACGATTGGATTGCTCATTCCGCTGATCGTCTTTGCCAATGTCACCAGCCTTGCTTTGATCCTCGGCAATTATACCAACGTCGTCAGTGCTGCCGTGTCCTCGATCGTGCTGGCCACCAGCCTGAAGCAGCATGCCGAAACGAAGCAGATGCACAAGCAACACGCTCAAGCCCTTAAGGATTTCACCGCGCAGCATACTCGCACGCAAGGGGACGATGCCCCGCAACATGATGAAAGGACCCCATAAATGGCAATCCAACAGCTCTTGCCCGGCCCACATATCAGTGAATTCGCGAAGGGCACCGATGGTCGTGCATATAACGGGACGTGTACCCAGGCGAGTGCCGCCATGGCCTATGCCGCCGCGCTGAAGCCCACCATGAGTCAACAAGCCGCGATCGATCTGATGATTTCCATGCGCGATGCCATGCTGGCGCGGGGCGAATGCGCGGAGAATGGCGGCGCAACGATCGCGAATATGGCAAAGGAATTGCGGGTGCGCGGCGCGATCATCCCCCAGGACTGGGAGGTTGATTATCGCAATGCGCCCATGGACCCCACGGCAATGCATGATCTGATCAAGGCGCATGCGGGGGTGCATCCGATCGTGCTCCAGGTCCAGAATGCGCTGGCATTGGTCGATTCTGCTGGCACACATGAGGACACCGGCGTGCATGATCACGCGATCTACATTGCCGGAATCGCTGCCGAGGGGTACGTCGTGGGGGACCCGAATAATCCTGCCGTGATGTCGAGTTGGGATATCTATCCCTATGACGCGGGCGGGTATGGCCTCCTGGCAGCGCAACCCATCGGCATGCTGATCCTGGATTTCCCCAAGCCGCCACTGCCAGGAGGCATCACCGATGATGGGGCGGCGCTGCACTTTGCGAACGTCGCGTATCCCGTGCCCGAGCCGTTCCGGACATGGTTGCTCGCACGGGGACCAGCCTCATTGGGCGCGCCATTGGCCGAGATGGTGACCTCTGCGCTGGGGGCATCGCAACTGTTCCAACTGGGCGAACTGCGGCACACCGATGCCAATGGGGTCTACCTCGGCAACATCGGTGCGGATCTCGCGGCGGCCCGCGCACAAGTGGATGAGGCACTGGCAAAACTCGACACGATCACGCACCAGCTGGCGTTGGTCAAAGCGAATGTGCAACAGACCTTGGCCGACCTGGGATAGCAGAAAACGAGCGCGCACGAAAAAGAATCGTGCGCGCTCGTTTTCTAGAAAGGACCATGCCCATGCTTTCCCTATCCACATGGCATCGGATTGCCGCCGCACTGAGTGGCGTCTTTGGCGTGATTCTGGCAATGGCCCCAGCGCTCGGCCTGGACTCGGCCAAGGTCGCTGCCGCCCAAGGGGATATCCAGACGATCGTGGGGGCACTGGTGGCCCTGGTGAGCGTCCTGGGAGCGCTCTGGGGCGAGGTGCACCAGAATGTGCAGGCAATGAAAAACGGCACGCCACCCCCACAAGCGAAACCCGTAGCCCCATCCTCTGGAAGCGCAACCTAGCAATATAGCAAGAGGCTCCCCTTGAGTGGGGAGCCTCTTTTTGTGTCTGAGGGGGCTATTCTTTGGCTGCAACCCGAAACGTGATCGCGCCAGATAGGGCGCTGGCAGGTTGGCTACCCTTCTTGCCAGCGCGCCTCGAATCGGGCGGATTCGCGCTGGTATTCCGCCCACGTGATCGGCTTGCCCTGGCGAGCGAGCCGGACTAGCGCGCGCCGCTTCCAGATATCGGGAATTTCTTGCGTCCGCGTGCACGCGGAGCAATAAAAATAGAGATAGTGCTGATTGCCGCTGAAATAGAGTCGCGCGCCGCATTCGCACGGGATCATCGTGCGCGTATATTTATCCGCCATGTCGTTACTCCAATCCGAGTTTGGCGCGCACATAGGCGCTCACCGTCATGTCCGCCGTCGCGGCGTCACGCTCTACGCGCGCTTTTTCAGTGAATGTGACACGGATGCGTAGATCCGTGTCACGTGTATCCGGTTCCTCAATCCCCGCCAGTACCGCGCCGAGCGCCTGGCGATCCGCCACCGTGAACGTCGCGGCTGGATCTGCCAGGGCGGATTTAATGGCCCCGATCACCCGTCTCCAGGCGATCGGCGATCCCCCCTGGAGCGCCTGGAGCGCCTTCGTCGCCTGTGGCATGGCGACGAAAGAATGGCTGGCGACGAGGCGCATCGCGTCAATGTGATTCATTCCGCAACCTCGGCATCCATTGCCGTGGCGATGATGCGGCATGCAGCATCAAATGCAAACCAATGCGCCGCGCCGTAATTGCGGGATTTTCCCTGATGCTCCCAGCGACCGCGTGAACGCAACTCACGCACGATCGATTCGATAGGGGTTTTCAACTCATTGGGCATGCGTTCCGCCCACCGGCGAATAAACGTCAATTCGGTGATGAGGGCGCTCGCCTCATCCATTTTGAGATCGCTCGGAATTTCGAGCGCAGTGTAGAAATCACGCACCAGGATCGCAGAACCACGCGCCCGACCGGCATCAAATGTCGCAGCAATTGGTTTGATCTGACTCAGCAGATCACTGATAAATGCGATTTGTTTTTCAGTCGCCAATACCGGATTGGTTGTGCGAGTTATGTTCGTGTTGAATGACTGCATTTCTCTTCCCTCTTTCAGTGTACTTCCTACGTCGTAGGTACATAATAATAGTACCACATGGTTACTACATTGTCAAGCAATTCCAGGACCAATTTCGGAAAATCACAAAAACTCAGAGACGATCCCATCCATGACTCCCTCATCCCCGCCGAACCTGCCGATCCCGATCGAATGCCAGCACGACATCACGCGAGAAAAATTGGTGGCCCCCGTGCCACCGAGCCACTGGCAGTCTGCCACTGATCCCCAGTTGACGCACACTCTCATGGCTGATGCCAAGTATGCGTGCCGCCTCTAGCCTCGTCACCTCGCCTTCCATTGGTTCAGCCCCAGGCTCGGGCTGAGATAGCGGGGCATCCACGCGGATCGCCCGCGCCACTGGCAGGATGAACGCGGGATATTCCCCCATCGCTAGCCTCACGGTGGCCAGGATGCAAAATGGGATATGCCACCAGCACACCACTTCATTCTGTCCGCGCATGGCGATATCCGCGTCATCCCCTGCCGTGATGCGCAATGCCCCATCCTGGCGCACGAGGCGAATGCGTTCTGGGCTGCCCAGGACCTCCCAGAGCCAGCGAGGAAATACGAGGCGACGCCTTGCCTCCAATCGCACAAACGATCCTGGTATTGGCGCGGGGGGCACCTCCTGATAGGTTCTGCCTTCCACGATCTGATAAATCGTCCTCTCCCCGACCGCGTAGCGTTTCGCAATGGCGCGAATCCCCTCTCCCCGCGCGAGCCGCTCACGAATATCTGCCACCTGTGCCATTGTGAGCTTCCGGCGCGACGAATAATGCCCCGGCTTCCACTTCTTCTTTGCCATGTCCTATTCCTCCACCCAAAAGCGCACGCCGTTGCGCACGTGGCGCTCATACGGCACGCTTTGCGCGACGAATACAATGCGCGTCGTCTTCCACCGCTGCCCTGGCCCTGCGATCAGCAAGCGCGGATGAGGACGCCGCACGATGGTGCGCGTGAGCGGGGCATCGCTCGCGGCTGCCGGTTCCACGTCCGCTGTGCCGTCCGCATAGCGCCGGATGACGCTGGGGGCGGGATGCGCGAGTGAGATCCGCTGGTACCGGATGGGATTGCTCGGGGCACTCACGCGCTTGGGATCGCGCCGGATGTGGCGTGGCGGTGGCTTCACTGGAAGCACGACGATCTCGTGCTCGATTCCTTGCGCGGTGAGGAATGCCAGGAATGCCGCGATCATGCGGGTCCACTGCTCGATGGTCCCCCAGCACTGGCACGCGATCCCCTGATCGGTCAGCAGGGCATCCTGATCACTCGTGGCAATCACGACGCGGCCTGTGCCCCGCTGGATCTGGAGCGGGCAGCTGACGGCCTCACAGCGGTGGCCTGGTGGGGCAAGGTGTGCCGTTTGAAGAAGGGGAGCCCGCCAATGTAGCGTTTCTGGGGCATAGGTGAAGCCGAGCGGCATGCTCGCGCCCATGATCATTACCTCAACATCCCCAGCCTCATCGGCAGTGAAGAGCATCCCCGTCCACGATACGTTATTGGTCTGAATCGAGACGCTATCAAACTCGATCCACATCGGCAACGCGGGCGGGTGCGGGATCGGATATTGTCCTGGCTGCAACCGCGCCCCCGCTTCCAGGACCACCTCTAGCGCCTCACGTGACAGGACATAGATCCGCGCCGCATCCCAATCTCGCGCCCACCGCTGCTGATCCGTCGTGGCGAGGCGCATGGAGCCGTATAGCGCGGCATATCCTGTGCCCCGCATATCCGCTGCGATCTGCGCGGGATCGTGCGCGGCGGCGCGATAGGCGTCATAGTGCAGCTGGCCGGATTTATTCATGCGATCACCTCTGCTATATTATCTGTGGCAGCTGCTTTTTGGGGTGCTCCTCGGACCACTCCGCTGTCATCAGATCAAAGGGGCCGGGCAGGCCCGTCGGGGTGCCCCTGGGATGCCGGGGACGAAACCTCTCGCACGAGAGAAGATCCGAGAATCCCCTGCCTTCTCGGCATGGGGAGTGTCAATCATCGCGGCGCACCAGCCCTACGGCGCGCACCCGTTCCTCTGGCGTGCCGTCTTCCAGGAGCCAAGCGCGTTCAACAGCATCTACCAGCGCGACGCATTCGGCATAGGGCAGCGCGCGCAATCGCGCTACCAGCGCCGCGCCGTCTATGTTCCACTTGTGATCCAGTGCATCCAGGCGGATCGCGTCATCCACATTCGCCCAGAGCAACTGCATCGTCTCTGGCGTCACGATGCAGCCGTTCATCACATCCATGATCAGGCACGCCTCGTTGAGCGCGAAGGTGGGGCATGTGCGGGCAAGCAGTGCATAGTAGCGTTCCATGTCGCGACGGGCAACCATTGAGATCGCGCCACGTGTCTGATCAGCGCACCGGCTGCGCAACGCGGGTTCAATGCGCGTGGCGCGAAATGAGACATCAAGATAGTTGGGCATGGGGTGTTCCTCTTTCCTGGATAGTGTGACGCCGGTTCACGTGAACCGGCGTCACAGGTGACGACTAATCTGTATCCCCGGCGCCAGGCATCTCGCCAGTGCGCCGAAGGTATGCTTCGACCAGCGCGTCATATTTTTGACGCGCATGATTGCGCTGAGCACGCAACTTGCGGCATTCTTCGATCAGCAGGGTGATGCGTTCTGCGTCAGTCTCCATCGCACGCGCTTCAATGATGGGGCGTGGGGCTGGGCCAGCACGCTCAAGCGCGTGATTGAGTGCGACTTCATCATAATCGCGATCGGTTGTGATGATGAAATCAGGGTGATCAACTGGCTGCATGGTCGTTTCCCTTCTCCCCGTCACGCCGATAGGTCAGCGGTGCTTTCAGTTCGCGGCGGCGAATGCGTCGGGATCGTTCACATACATTGCCGCGCCGGATTCAGCGTCAATCGCATCAGCCCAGGTGGCATCCGCGCCCCAGGCGATGCCGATCCGCTGATCCGGTGGCGAATAGACCACCTGCGCGGGCTGGGCGCTATCGCCAATCCAGAGGCGATAGCATTCCACGCCCGTCGGATCGGCCATGCGCGCGATCTCGGATGCGAGATCCGTTGCAGTGAGGTCGGATGCCCCGATCACTTCCAGGTGATAGGCGGTGGTCGCGACGATCGGCAGCGGATCGCTTGTGTCGTACTGGGCGGCGATGTCTTGCAGTTTCTCGTATTCCGCATCCACATCGACCGGCTCCCAGCCGTCTGTCCACACCAGTTCGCCCGACGGCGTGCGGGTGACTTGCGCGCCGCGCTCTTGCTCAATGTACTGCTCGCGCATGGATCGCTCAGCGGATTCAAGGCAGGTGCGGAACAGCGCGGTCAAGGTAGCGTTCACGCGATCCAGCGCGAGATAGAACTCATCCTCGCTATCGTCCTGCGGCGCGGGAATGTCGAGCGCGCAAGCGACGGCGGCCAGCATGGATTTATCAGCGAGCGTGCAGGTGTCGAGGTCGAAGCAATACTCGACACAATCCACATTGACGCGATCGGAAAGCATCTGGCAGGCGGCGGTGTAGGTCTCGTTGCCGGAAACAGTGATCATGATGTTGGTCTCCCCTTCGGTGGTTTCGGATGCTCTCTGCATCTCTTATGTCCTAAGTATAGCATCGATATCTGTGCATGTCAAGACATATACGTACATATTTTGGCAATGCCGGATTACTTTACAAGTGTAAATAATGAACGTGGCTATCATATGCTAGGAGTCCAGAATGCGTCAGGAATAGCGCCGGATCGTGGGAAACGTCTCCGCCACATCATTCCAGAGATCCGGCCAACCGGCGCGGATCGCGGCGTGGGAGCCGAACTGGACGGCGCGAAAACAGGTGAGGGCACTGACGCGGCGGCGCTCGATCGGGATGCCCATCTGCGCCTGAACGTCATAGACCGGATTGTACGGCAGGTCATTGGCGGCGACGTATCCCCACACGTCGTGTTTGGTCCATGCCGCGAGGGGCGAGCAATGCCACATGCCGCCTTCGCTGGCGACTTGATACGTCGGATGCCAGCCGCCGCGTAACTGATGGTTCCGCGCCGCGCTTTCGCCGCCCTGCTTCCAGCGCGTCCCCAGCATCCCCAGGAACACGCCGCCATAGCCATTTCCGGGCGCGTCTTTGGTCAACGAGCGCCACTGGTGATCCCAGTCATGCGGATTGCGCCATGCGGCGAGTGCCGCTGGATCTTCCGCTAGATCGGGCCGCTCCATTTCCGCGCACCAGGATCGCCAGGGATCTTGGCTACGCACGCGGATTAGTCGGACCCCATATCGCGCCTGTGTGGCCGTCAGAAATTGCAGGGTCTCTGGAAAATCAATGCCGTCATCCCCCCACACCACATCGCACCGGATGCCCAGTCGCCAGAGCAGATCGAGCATCACCAGGCTATCAATGCCGCCACTAAACGCCGCGTACCAGCACAGATCGTCGATCCGCAAAGCGTTCCGGATGATCGTTTGCGTCACGGCGATCTTGCGTTGGAAGCCAGGCAGGCGCGCATGCAGGATGCCGCGCAATCGTTCGTCTGGGGTCATTCCCAGGCCACCTCCAGATAGGATGCCAATCCCTCAGCAGCGGGATCGGGCGATTCCCAGCGCCGATACCAGTTTTGGACAATCTTCGGCCATTTCCCCTTGCTCGTTTGGGGCCGTGTGGGATCGGAGGCGGCACGAGCAATGGCCGTCGCGGGGGACACCACGAGACGAATGACGTGGCAGGGCACATTGGCGGCCATGCCGACCCATCGCGCCCGTTCGGCGCGTGTCGCCCCTCCATCAGTTACGCATACCGCATACCCCCGCGCAAACAGGGATGCCACGGCAAGATCCTGCAATGCCGAGGCAATCGCCCGGAGCGCCGGATAGTAGTGTAGCGCCCCATCTGGCGTCATGGCGCGGATCATCCCTTCACGCTCGGGGCGGGCGTGCTCAGGATAATGCGCGCGCGCGTAGGTGCTCTTGCCCGCGCCACATGGGCCAATGATCAGGGCCAATTCCCGGCATTTCAGCAAACTCATAGGACCGTCACCACTTTCGGTAATGGCCGCGCCGGGCTGATCCCGCGTGTGGAAATAAACGCTCGAAAACAGAGGCGCTGGCCCCCCACCGGCCAATTGACGCGCACCATCACGCTATCCTCTTGCGCCGCGAGCGGATCGGTGTGCTGGACCGGATGTGCAGACCAGTCGTGATCCAGCGCGGCGATGAGGATTGCCCGCGCCTGATGGAAGGGGAACCGGAGATGCTTGGGGCGCAACACGCGCTCTTGGAAGCGCCGGACGGCATGCGGCGTCACGAAATAGCGCCCCTGGACCCGCGCAAGATCGGCACGAGGGGCCGCGCGGGCACGCGCGTATTCCGCAATCGCCTTCGCGCTGATCAGCCACCAGCGCCCGCCAGGATTGCGATGTGCCTCAAGCATTCCCGCGCGGCATTGTGCCGAAACCCATTGTGGGGTGCAGCCAAGATGTGTCGCCGCTTGGCGCGCCGTCATCCATTCGCCGGTGCGTGTGGGGGCACACTTATGCCGATACATCGCTTTTACCACCGTCGCGGCGGTGCATTCTGGGTCATGCATCAGGCGCGCAATCCATGTGGGAGCGTGTGTCCCGGCATAGCGCCGGACGTATCCCGCCAAGCGCTGCGCTCGCGCTTGGCGTTCTGGCAACGTCATGCCGCCCCGGTTGTTGTAATTCTGTCCACCCATCGCCACTCTCCCAGATGTGTGCCGGTTGGCAGGCATAGCATGCGATTTCGCCAATAGGGCGGCGTCCACCCCATCCATTGCGCGCCACCATCGTGCGATGCGAGCGCCCCTCCCGGCACGATGCGCCGCGTGTCGCCCTGTGCATCACACAGATTCCACGCCATCAGAGATTGGATCTGCCATGACACGACATGCCCCCAGCCCTGTGATCCCTTTTTGCCCACCTGCCCAACACTACTGAGGAGATCGTGGATGATCCGCGCATCGCCGATCACGTCGGCCTGCCACGTCGCACACATCGTGATCGGGAGCGGGATCTGCATGTCTTTCCCTGGCCCGTTGCCTGACCGGGGGGCATACGGCTTGCCGGACGCCGTGACGACATGATGTGCCTCGACCTGCTTGCGCGTCCAGGTCACGCGCGTCCGATGCGCCATGCCCAACGGCTCCATTTCTGTCGCCGCCCACAGCGGCAAGCCTGACACCGGATCGCGCCAGAGGCACGCGAGGGGCAATGGGAGATCGTAGGGATCGGGCGCATCCACTAAGTCCGCGCCGCCACCAATGGCATGCGTCACCACGGCGTAACTGAGCAGGCCGTCCAGATGGATCGGCTCGTACATCGCCACGCCGGTGTCGAGATGCATCGTGACGCGCAAGGGCCGCAACGCGAGCGGCCCCCACGTTGCGGCGCATGCGGCAATGCGTGGATCAGTCCTCATCGCCTTTCCCTTTGCCCTTCTTGGCCTTCTCCTTTGGCGCTTCGCAGACGTTGCGCCCAGTCCCCAGCGTCAAATCCAGCAATCCGGCGCGCAACACATCCTGATTGCGGCGCAGATACGCTTCATAGCCCTGCGCCAGTTCGGCGATCTCCGGATCATCGGGCAATGCCAGATCCAGCAAGCCGCGCCCGCGCGCGGCGGTGCCACCGGCCACGGCATGCTGCTTGTACCAGAGCAACGCGGCGGCGGCGGCTCCCACCACGAGATCCGGCGCGCCCAGGCGGATCGTGAGCAACGAGAGGATCTCTGCGCCTTCTACCAGCACTTCCCCCGCAACAGGCATCGGATCGGCCCCATGCCGGACCTCGGTGACGGTCGTGATGAGATCTTCCGCCGCATGTTCCGGCGTGATGCCATATCGCGCCAGGACCGCCGAATGCTCATGGCAGACCAGCCACGTTGGGATCTGGGCATACGAGCGTGGCAGCATGATCCAGCCGGTCGATCCGCCCAAGAGCGCCAGCGAGGGGTAGCGTTGCGCGATCTCCGCCCCCAGTGCTGCCTCGTCATACGGCTGTGCCCCCGCGATGCTGCCGCCATTGCCCAGCATTTTGGCGACGGGTTCGGGAAAGAAGGGGATGTCCAGATGATGCTTCAGGTGCGCCATGAGCGGTTCACGCAACACGCTATGCCGCATGGCGTTGCCGGTGATCGCCGGAATGCGCCGGACGGCGGTCAGTTGCGGCG
Source organism: Rhodospirillales bacterium (assembly GCA_028866335.1). The sequence continues at coordinate 12,120 of JAGWIL010000002.1, read as the reverse complement.
CGGGCAACCGATCAGCGGAATACATCGGGATCTCATAGCCGGTGGACTGGTACGCTTTGCCGGTGCGTTCGGCGTAGCCGCGATCGCTCAATTTCACCGCGTCATTCCACGCCCGCGCGACCATGACACACGTCTCGGTCTGCTGCACCATAATGTCCAAAACATGCATGGAGAGCGTGCCCGGCATGGCAAGATACGAGAGCAGTTCCGGCGTGAACCCGCCGTCGCCGCCGGTCTGCAATGACTTGCAGAGATCGGACCAGAACGCGCGCATGGAACGCGCACGGCTAGCGCTCATCCACACCCGCGAGGCTAGGCGATCGTAGCGGCTGGGGCCGTCCAACATGCCGGTGCCGTTGTATGCGTCCAGAAACAGCCGCAATCCGGCGCAGGCGAGGTATTCCGGCGCGTCCATCCCCTCTAGGATCTCCATGAGGACGGTGGGGGCCGGAACGGCCTGGAGGATGCGTTGTAGTTGCGCCTCGGTACAGGGCGTCCCCGCTTCCTCAAACGTGACGATCTGCGCGATGCGCCGGAATGGCGCGGTGTTGCTTTTGTCTTGCGCGTCGGGGTCGCCATGCGCGAGCGGCGTCAGGGTCTTCAGTCGAAGAGGCCAACTTGCACGGGTCGCGGGGATGATGCTGATGTCAATGTCTCCGGTGATGGTTGCGGTGGTTTCTGCCATGATGTGCGGACTTCCTTCTCATCGTAATTCGGTGCGTGTTGCGCCACGTACAGGGCGATCGCGAGTTCCGGCGTGTCGCGCCAGGGAGCGATCTCGGATTCGGCGCGACGGGCCATCGCCCATCCCGCGCCATTGACCCATGCCGATGATGCCAGGCGCAGGATGCCGCGCCGCATGGCATCTTTGGTGAGCGCGGTATCATACCAGCGCGTGACGAGCACCAGGCACTCTAGCAACGCGGCGTGATCGATCGTGATCAGCGCCGAACCGAACTCAGACGCATGCAGGTAGACGCGCCAGTGCGGCCCGATCGTGCTGACGACGGCATTGGGCCACAGACGACGCTTGGAATCATCGCTGAATATCGCAACACAGGGTGTGCCAATCGGCAGATTGGGCAGAATATCGCACCATAGGCCGCGATCCACTGATAGGTCATTTTCTCTGCTCACCAGGGGGCGCATGCCGATCCATGCGCCGTCGCGCTGATACGCCAGAATATTGCCGGTGAACTTACTATTGCCGAACACCCGCGCTGTAGCATCGGAGACGTATCCGGAATGATGTGGGAAGGTGCTGGCAATATCGGCGGTAGTAACTGAAAGGATCGTCGCCAGGGGATACCCCGCCGTGATGGGCGTGCCAGTCATGGCATCATAGGTTTCCCCAGAGAGCAGCACCGGCGGTGTGGGGAGCGGCGGGAATGTGAATGCGGTGGCGAGCGCATCCGAGACAGAATTCGCCGTCATCATGCCACCCCTTGCACGCGCGCGGCAATGATCCGGAGGCCGATCGCGCACCATTCCCCATCCCGGCACGCCTTGCATTCGCGCCAATGCGGGATCTCGCTCGGGGCAAAGAGCACCAGCGGCTGCATCGCGCGCCAGGCCTGGCCGCCATGCATGAACGCATAGGTGTCACTGCCAGGATGATACAATGCCCGTTTCGTGATGTCCGCCACGAGATCCAGCGTATGCTGGGCCGCTCGCGGCAACACGAGCGCATTGACAATCGTGCGCTCGTGTTGCCGCGAGAAGGCGTGCTCGGAATAGATCAGCGTCTTTGGCATGATGTGGATGACCACCACCATCATTATTGCCTCCCCTCACAGTGCGTGCTGGATCTCGTCCGCAAGCGCGCCGATCTCGCGATACCCCTCTGGTTTCGTGAGCATCCGATAGGCCCGTGCCAGCAAGGTCAGGGCATGGGCATACTGCGTTTCCAGGCGACCATAGGCCGCCAGCCGTGCCCCCGCACAACGCATGCACCCTTGCCAGGTGCCAACTGGCGTTGGGAGGGACAGGCTCTCACTGATGGGAACCAACCGGGCACATCCCTCGCACCGCACCTGCGATTCTGGCACCCGAATGAGATTGGGGATGCCAAACGGATTCGCATTCGTCACGGGAGATCCTCCTGGGGTGCCTCGACGCGCCGTCGGATGCCTCGCCCTCTGCGCCCGCGCCCCGCGATAATCGCGTCATTCACGGCGTCACTGGTTTCGGCATACGTGATCGTCTGGCACTGGTTTGCGAGCCGATCTTTCAGCATTGCCGCAAACACCCCATTCGCGACATGCATCGCGTCGTTGAGTGGGTACGAGTGGTACCGCATCATCCGCAGCATGACATCGGCTTCGATTCCGGCCTGCAATCGCGCCTGCTCGTTCAGGCTCAATTCCAGTTCGGCCCGGAGCTGCGCGAGATGCGGCTCCGGCATGGCGGCAATCACCTCAGGATCATCGGCGGCTTTTTTGAGCCGATCAATCAACTGGGGATGCAGATGCATGCGGGCCAGCGTCGCCCAAGGGGACGCATTCGGCGTCACCCCATGAGCACGCAAGATCTGCGCAAGTTCAGCGGCAAAGAATCCCATACCAGCCTATCCTCCTTCTCCTATGCCACGTCTTCCGGCGGCGGGATATGGCGAGGATGCTCGGGGGCGAGCAACTCTTTTCTCACTATGGTGATTGACTCAGGCGCGCGTACTGATAGCCTGACCACATTCCCTTCCACGGCGATGATGGTGATTTCGATGACATTCCCCAGCACGATCGCCTCGCCTGGCTTCCGGCGTAGGACCAAATTGCCCATCTGATTGCCATTCCTTCCCTGTTGGTATCCTGTGGATACCTTGTGTCTTTCCGTCCGATACAATTCCGCTATCCTGGCGATAGCGTTATCCTTATCCCGCCGATACGATCGCAGGATCGCCCGTCCCGTTTGGCATCACGAGATCGCTTCCCTCGGTTATATGTGATACTATCGCGGAACTAGCGATGGGGCTAGGCGGCGATACAGCACTGCTATCCGGCTCTTTCGTTGCCCGTTGGGCGGTATACCATGCCGCAACCGCTGGGATGAGTGCCCCCATCTCTGACAAGCGCCGCAATACCGGCATCAATGGGCACGCATAGGCCCGCCCATCTTTGGCGAGTTTGCCCAATTCCCGCGCCATGGCCGTCGCCGCGTCATCGGTGACCTTGCCCCCGGACAACGTGGTGATATCAGTGCTGCGTATCCAGCCGCCGCGCAACGATTGCCCCGCCATAACACGCCCATCACGGTTGGTTACGTGGCGCAAGAGCGTGATCCCCGCGTCCTGCAACACGCTATCGCGTTCGGTTGCGCCGCTGGGCGCGCGGGCCACGCGCCGCGCAGGCGTCGCCTCTAGCATCGCCCGCAATTCCGCGATCTGCGCTTCCATGTCGGCCCGCGCCGCTTCATAGCCGCCGATACGCGCGGCCTGCACATCCATGGCGAGTGCTTGGGGGCTTAAACGCTCAAGCATCGTCGTTAACCGAGCGTCTCGCTCGGCTTGAGCCTGCGCCGCGCGCGGATTGTCTGGCAATGAGAGGTGCAAAAAGAGCTCAAGCAGTTCCCGAAACGCGGCCTGCCCAGAAAGCGCCATGGCATCGAGTTGATGCAAGAGCACCGCTGCCGTCTTCGCGAGGATATGCCGATCAATTTCTTCCCGATTCAATTGCCGCTGTGGAATGACCGTTAGGAAGACGGCACAGGCGGGGGCAAGGGCCGAGCGGGCAATATCAAGCAATTGCACGATAATATCCGCAGGGGCTTCAAGTTGTACCAACATCCGGTAAAAGGTGAGGCCTTCGACCGTGCCAAGCAATAGTCCAAAGACCGCATAAAAGAGCCATTTCCCAATCCCTTGCCCTCGACTCAGCGCATCACGAATCAGCAATGCGCAGAGGAGCATACAGACATCCATGGCAATCACCGTCAAGAGCGCGGTGACTACACTGGTAACAACAACAACATTAAGTTGGCTGCCAGTGCGAATAGATGAGACCGTCTCCGTGAGTTGCTGCCCTGCGAGCACAATCACTGCTGCGAGACTGAAGGTAATTAGAAGGATGGGCGCAAGCGTTCGTCCCAGCCACCCAATAAACCGGCTATGGTCTTCCACTCTGACAGCATGAATACGCTCGCCAAAAAGGCGCGCCCAAATCCCACCTAACATCCCCCGATGCTGAGGTATTCCTCTGGGGGCAGTACGTCGGGCCAATACGTCGGGCGGATCAATCGCAAGCGCCATAGCGCACCCCCCTCATGTATGCTAGAATATCCATAGTTTCCTCTTCGCGGCGCGCCTCTGCCAAGATCCCGCGCCGCGTTCCTTTCCCTAGAAATGCAATCCACTGAACACATTCGGCGACCAGCATGCCTGCGCCGCCTCGGCCAATTTGCCCCGTGCGATCCGCCGGACCCGCGCCTGGTACGCCTGATCCGGCTCATCGAACCATTGCGCCACACTGATCGTGCACCGCTCTAGCGTGGCTTGCCCAGGCCCGCGCCACTCGATGACCCATTCGAGGTGCTGGCCACGCGCCACCGTGAGGAATACCAGTTCATAGGCGATCCCCAGTGGCACAAGGGGAATGCGTGTATCGGTATCCCACAAGAACCATTGCGTGCCACTGGGGCTGGGATAGGCATACACGTCCTCGCCCGCCTTGGCGCGCGTATGATACCATGCCCGATCGGCACGGGTGATCCGATCGGCGGGAATCGCCAGGATGCTCGTGGCATGCCGCTCGCGTTCCTCTTGTGGCGCGGGGGCGGCGTGTGAGATACTCATGCGTGGTTGTCCTTTCACGACAACTGGGGGGCGGCAACAATAGTAGGGGCCGCCCGCTTTCGTTATTCTGCCGCTGCCAGGGGCAATGGCTGCCGGTTCATCCCTGGATCGCAGCGATCGCAGACATAGCCATGCCGGGCGGCGTCCCATGTCATGCGGATAGGGTCATCGTGGATGATGGATGCCCCGCACCGGCAGCACGTGATAGCAAAGAGCGAGCCGGTGCACACCTCTGGATCAGTGCTCAAGCGCACGGGCTTTTGGGGAGTGGACATCTGGAATCCTTTCATTCCTCTTCAGTGGATGCCCTAAGGCCCAGCAATGCTGCCGCCATGGACGCACTGGGATCGCCTGGGGTGACGTGCATGGTCTGCACGGGCGTATCAGTGGTGGGAATGGCCGATGTTTCGGAGGTGGGTTGTTCATCCGGCGGCACGACCGCGCGATCATCAGGAATAGGACGGCCAAACACCACGAGATGCTCGGTATGCATCGTCGCCTGGATCGCTTCGGCGAGGGCACGATTCACATCCTGGATATGTAGCAGATCATCGGCGAGATCGCCCTCGATTTTTGCCGCGAGGGCATAGACGAGATCGCCCACGTGGCTTGCGTAATCCTGATGCCCGAGTGGGCGCGGGATGGTCATCCCGGAGATCGCATCCGCATGCGTTTTTGCCGCCGCGAGATGATCGATCAGGATGCGCAATTGGCCGCCGGACAGCAACTGGGTCAGCACCGCACGCGCGCGATAGAGGGCATCGGCAGCATCGGCACTCAGGTCGCGCATTTCCTGCAATTTCCGAAACGTCTCATCACCTTGCCGCATGACGCCCGGAACCAACGGGCGTGATGGGGTCCGCTTATGCGATATCGCCATGGGATCAATCCTTTCGCCATTCGCGGATCTCGCGCGCCGCTAGGATGACGACCGCGCAATCCACAATGATCAGGAGTACCGCGATGCCTGGCAGCTCTTCAACAAACGCGAAAAGCGCGAGCACCGCAAACAATGTCACCAGGAGAAACAGCGTGGTCGCATACGTCAGCGCAAGCGCCGTCACATGGATATACAGCCCCTCGCGTTTCATCGCTGGCCCACCGTCGTCTCGAATACCAGGACGCCGCCGATCGCGAGCAGGATGCCTCCCAGCACCGTCGTGAGTTGCGCGATCCACTGCTGGGATGCTGCCAGATCCGGCCCGAGCATGCGCCACGCGAGCAGCACGAGGACGCTTCCTGCCACGCCGATCAGATAGCCCAGCCACCGTGTATTGCATAGGGGCATCTCCGCGAGCGTGAGCGGGCGCAGATGCCACCAGTTCATGGGCACCGCCTTCAGATCGGGGTGCGTATCGTTCAGGCGCGGATCACCCGGAGGATGCCCTCCCTGATCATTCAGGCGATCCGCACCAGGGCTACTATCCACGGGATGCAAACGGGCCATTGGCCGTGACATATAAACCTCCTAACGCTTTGGCGCGGGCGACGATGCCCGCGCCGATCTCTCAGACATGCACTCCCACCCGATGCCCAGCGCAGGAATATGCGCCATTGGGCGAACGGGTCACCTGGATCAGCCATTCCTCTGGCGTCGTGGTTTCAATCATCACCGCCCAATGATCCGGCGCGTCAATGATGACCGTGACGGTTTCAAGCACCGGCGGGGTGGGATGCTGGGCACGCACATATTCCATGGCGAGGGATTGCGCCTGGATCGGACCAATATCCATGGCCCCGCAGGCGCTACAGAACGGGACGCCGCTGCCAGCATCCCACACCTGCCCACCGCATGTGGCGCATACGGTATCATGGGTGGGCAATTCGACAATGTGCAACGCCGGAAGCGTCGTCACGATCGTCATCGCATCACTCAACTTATGCCTCCTGAAGTGGGGAATATTCGGCCTCTGGGATGTTGAAGGTCCAGGCGACGCCTTCACGGGTGCGTTGGATCGTGGGAGGCACACGCAAATAATATTCCCGTGAGGTGGAGCTATCGTGCACGTGGACGTAGCGGGCAATACGTTCGGGATCGTCCCCCAGATCCACTTCCATGAGTTCTCCACATTCATCGGCGTGGATCGTTTTTACGCCAACCAACGCGAGAAATGGCAACGGGCCGTCTTCCCCCGCAGATAGGCGTTCCTGGATGACACGCCGGACTTCCAGATTCCGCTCATGCATCCAGTCCGCTTTGGTGAGTGTCTCGGGATGCATGATGATCTGCTCTGAACACCGCACGCCATGCCAAGCATAGAATCCCCACCCATCGGCATACTGGATCGCCATGCCGGAATCGCTATGCAGTCGCCCACGATCATCACGTTCCAGGCGCACCGCGCGGCGCACAAGCCATGCGTCATTGGCTCCGAGAAAATAGCCATGCGTCATTTCATTGAATTGAGCGAAATGAATGAAATCGTTCGGACGATAGGCAATGTGATAAAACCACAGAAGCGCGCAATCATCGGCATCGAATAATGCGGTGACACTGTCCCCGATGCTCGCCCTGATGCCCGTTCCGATGTTGTTCCAGACGCTCGCCCCGATGCCCGTTCCGATGTTGTTCCAGACGCTGTTCCTGATGCTCGTTCCGATGCTCGTTCCGACGCTCGTTCCGACGCTGTTCCCGACGCTGTTCCAGACGCTGTTCCTGATGCTCGTTCCGATGCTCGTTCCGATGCTCGTTCCGACGCTGTTCCCGACGCTGTTCCCGACGATCGCCCCGATGATCGCCCTGATGCTGTTCCTGACGATGGGGACACGCGCCAGACAAAATCCAACCGGGGAATCAAACCAGCGGATAACGGCGGGCGGCTCCCGTCTCGCGACGCGATATGCATCGCGCAGGTAATTTTCCGCTACGGATTCATCCACTGGCTCCGTAGACAGGATCGCGGCGATCCGCTCTTGTGCGAACTGTTCCGCATATGCCAATTGTTCCTCAGTTAATGCCTTCTGGGTTCTGGTGATCTTTTGCACCTGGACACCTCCCTGATGTGTGCACTCAGTCCACGACCATCCGGATCGCTTCGGGCGAGTATTCGCGTTGCCGCTGCACCCGATAGGGGCCCGGCGGCAGATCGATCGCGTGATGCTCCTCGTGCACCACATGCGCCATCGTCTCGCAGGCGAGATACATCACGGCGGCAGTCATGAGGATCATGCCGTCCTGGAGGCGATGGGCATGCCCCGTCGCCTCCCCTTCCACGATGATGTTGGTCGCCGCAGGCGTGGCGTCCGCTGGGATCACATCCACACGAATGAACAGCACGTCGCCCTGCCGGTAGTGTTGTGTTGCCATTTTTTCCTTCACATTCTCGCTCTGGTGGGACCCTGCCCTCGTTCCCAGAGGATGCCTTTCGGGGCATCCTCTGCCCTATCCAGCCTTCTTGTGGCGCGTCTTGTGGGGCGCATTGCCGCCCTTGCGCCCGATGTTGGCATAATATGCGGTATTCCCATAGCGCGCCTTGACGGCATTGCCGCCCATCGCGCCAATGGTGGCGAAGAATGCACTGCCTCGGGCATCACGCAATGCCGCCCCGCCCATCTTGCCGATCTCGCGATAAAATGCGAGACCATGGGCATCACGTACCGCCGCGCCGCCCATCTTCCCGATCTCTTGATAATGCGCGCGGCCATGGCGCGCACTCGTCACTGCGCCGCCCATGCGGCCCATCTCCGATGCGGTGATCCCCGGATTCGTTGCTTTGCGCATCCATTTCTCCTACTATTAGTGCGTAGATCCAGTGGATCTACTATTCTGGGAGCACAGTATGTGTTCGTCGCTGTCTCCTTTGCCTTATTTTAACGCGAAGCGGCATACTTGTCAAGAATATCGCGCTAAGTCCTGTATATCGCATAGCTTTGTTTATCGCGTCTCCAATATGTTATACTTTGCTCAAATAACGCAAAGAAAGAGGCTTTTCATGGCAGATGCGGACACCGAAGCGATCAACGCCGCTGAGGCATTGTTACGGAACATCCCAGAGTATGACTGGCTAACCAAAGGGGGGCTCCAGTGGTGGACGATCCCGCAATTGGCAGAACATTTGCCCCTCGGTGAAGCAGCGATCCGTGCACGAATCAGAGAGTTTCCTGGGGCGCAAGATTATGGCGAGAAGATCGGGTATCGTATCCCCCGATCTGGCGTTATCCTCTACCTGGCGCGTATCCTAGTAGAACAGCAACGGCACCAGGACGCGGGATAGACAGAAGAGATGGGGTATAGATATCTCTACCCCATCGGGAAAGGAGCTACCGCCATCATGGGGAAACCCAGCAGCATACCATCGTGTTACCCGCATGGAACTGTGAATTGACCGTGCTCTTGACGCCTGACGGTCCATTTTACGTGATCCGGCAATTATGTGCCGTCCTGGGGATTACGGGAGTCCATACGCAACTTCAGCGACTTCAAGAGCACGCGGTATTAGGGCGACTTGTTTATCAGTTTCCCGTGCAAACCGCGACACGAGGGCGACAGATGACGTGGTGTATTCATCGGCGGGGGATCGGGTATTGGTGGGGGACAATTCAGATTGCAAAATTGCGCACAGAAGTGCGCCCTGTTGTGTTAGAATTACAGGAAGCGATCGTGGATGCGGCAAGTCGCTTGCTTTTTGGCGAGGTATCAGATGTTATCCCAGTGGGAGTCGCCACGATCAATGGGGATGTGGGGGATATCCGGCGATTCACGCATGCATTGGAACAACGAATCGGGACGCTAGAATCTGTCGTATTTGGGGATGAGGGAGAAGGATGATGGGGACCAAAACAGAAAAGAATACGACTAACGGCGCGACGGCGCTCGCGTTCATACAAAATCGAACCAACAGGCGGGGGGCTATGGAGGGAAATATAGGCTTCCATTGGATGATTGATCTGTTGAAAAAAGCAACTGATAATCAGCAATGGGAAGCGCCCCCATTAACAGAAATGCTTGAGGATGTTCGTGAATTATCATCCCCTGGGCATGCATGGGAGCGCCACGATTGGTCTATTGCGTTTCGCCATGAGGCCATACGGCAATTAGCACAGGCCACTGGTGTGCCAATTAAGGCCCATTAGCACGCTTCCGATCATCCGGACGTGCGCGGCGCTTTGCCCCCAATTCCTGCTCGGCTTCTACTAAGTGTGCAATCTGCCATGCACGAGTATAGACATCGGTATCCGAATAGAGTGCCGTCCAGGCAAGCTGCCGCCACCAGGGCGCATTGCGATCCGGCGCTTCCCATTCACGTGTCACAATGAGCTGGGAAATGATCCAATCCCCATCCCCCCAATGCTGCTTCGCATGTGCAGCGGTAGCAATGTCACAGAACCGCCCGAATGTCAGGGGGGGTTCATATTTGTGGCCAAAGGCGGCCAGCGCTTCTTCGGGGTCCACCCCAAAATAGGCGGCAATGGCCATGGCGTTTTCATAAGACGGCAAATATCGCCCACTGATCCACGAACTCAGGGCCGAACCAGTAATTGGCTTGGCCCGATTAACGATATACCTGGTAATCTCTGCGGCGATATCCACATTGGACATGGGCACGCGCATGGTCGGATCAGCTGATATCCACGTGGCAATCACGTGACTTAAATAATCGGCGGATCTTTTCTGGCGTGCACTCAAATCCCGTTGTTTTGTTGGGCGTCGTGACATGGTGTCCCTCGTTTCTGCTCTGTACCCTGGCGCGATTACAGCACGCTGCCAAGTAACATTTACACTATACCATACGCACCAGATCTGCCCTACCTCAACCATACGCCATCCCCCAAAACGCACAATCTGCGTGGCACGATATTCCCCTGCGCCCTCATTGTACACAAGTGCCACGAAGCGCGTCAGGATATGGAGGCACGCCAAAAAGTGGTGAGTTTAAAATATTCACGAGAAATTGGTGTATCTTCTCTTGACACGCGATTAAATGTGCGCTATAATTCTAGATAAGTGGTGGACGCAAACTATTCCACCGCCGAATCAAAAAGGGGGCAAAATGACATTCAAAGAATTGCGGCGCTTACGTCGCGAATTGGAAATCAGCCAAGCCGAGGTGGCGGCGGCGCTGGGGACACACCAAACCATCGTTGGGCTGGCAGAGAAAGACACAATCGAGCGCGTGCGTGAGGCAGTGGCGGCCTACCTTCTCGCGGAGAAGGCGCGGCGCGAGGCAGAGGCAGAACAGGCCGCAGTAGCGGCATAAAAGAGCGCCACCGGCGCTAGAGACGCCGGTGGCAAGGGAGAGGCCGGAATGGTTACTCACGAACAGCCTATCACTGACAAGTATAGCACGTTCACCCGCCCCGTGTCCAGTACCGAGGACACGGTGTACATCGCGGGCATGGGCCAGCGCCGGATCACGATCACGCGCTGGGCTGATGGCGCGGTGGCCTATGCGTTCACCGTCCCCACGACGCACGGGGTCGCATGGGTCCAGGTCCACGAGGACCATCTGGGGATCTTCGGCGTGGAAGTGCAATCGGCTCGCCACGCAAATCTGTTCTACCGCGTGTCTCTGACGGATCGCCCGCGCTGCGAATGCCCGCATTATCACTACGCCCACACCTGCACGCACCTGAAAGCCGTCGCCCCTGCGGCGATCCAGCTGGTCATGGCATACCAGCGGGCGCTGCGGAATCGGGCGATTACGGCGCGGATCACTGCCGCGCACGAGCGCATCCATGCCGAATACGGCGTGTGGTGCGAAGAGGAGGCGCAGGCGTGATTACAGAAATCAAAGCGCCCGATTCCTCCGGCATGATCCGCGTGCCCGTTAGCATCCCGAGCGCACCCTATGCAGTGATTGCCGTGGTCCGCGTGGACGCCGCGCAGAACATTGTGTCTGTGCGCATCCCTGGTGAGGATTTCCAGTATTCGCCCCGCACGATGCGCGCCGCGAGCTGCTTCTGCTCGGACGCCGGTCTTGCGGGGCTGTGTATTCATGCCCATGCCGCCTACCAGGCCGTGGATCTGGTGGTGGCAACGCTGGGCCTCTCAGATGCGCAGGCATATCCCCCGTTGCCGGATGCTGCGACCTGGCTGGTGCCAGATGCATCCGAGATCGCTGAAATGGCACGAGATGCCACCATCGCTGAGGAAGGAGGGTGGCCCGTATGACCTCCCATCTGCCTGCCCTGAAACATCGTTTGCGCCTCATGTCGCATGTCGATCGATGCCCCGTCTGCGCAAAAGAGCTGGGGGCACCGATCATCGCAGCGGAATTGTGTCATCGCCACGCGCGCTTGTTGCGCAGCGAAGGGCCGTTGGGCGCGATCCTCGTGGACGCGCTGGAAATGCTGGCGATCCAGCAAGAAATGGACGCCATGCGCCATGGCGGGGA
>JAGWIL010000345.1 GCA_028866335.1 Rhodospirillales bacterium | reverse complement strand
GAAAGGTGCCGGGCGCTTCTGCATGGGTGCGGCCTGGCGCAGCCCGAAGGAGCATGACCTGGATACGGTCTGCCAGATGATCGAGGGCGTGAAGGCGCTGGGCATGGAAACCTGCGTGACGCTGGGTATGCTCGACCCCTTCCAGAGCCAGAAGCTGAAAGCCGCCGGGCTGGATTATTACAATCACAACCTGGATACCTCGCCCGAATATTATGGCAAGGTCATCACCACCCGCACCTATCAGGACCGGCTGGACACGCTGGATGCCGTGCGTGACGCCGGGATCAATGTTTGCTGCGGCGGCATTGTTGGCATGGGGGAGGATGAGAGCGACCGCGCCGGGCTGATCGCCACCCTGGCCAGCCTGCCCACCCCGCCGGAATCCGTGCCCATCAACGCCCTGGTGGCGGTGGAGGGCACGCCGCTGGCGAAGTCCGAGAAGATCGACCCGATCGATTTCGTGCGTGTGGTGGCGGTGGCCCGCATCACCATGCCCAAGAGCTATGTGCGGCTTTCCGCGGGCCGGGAGAAAATGACCGACGAAACCCAGGCTTTGTGCTTCCTGGCCGGGGCGAACTCCATCTTCCATGGCGAGAAGCTGCTGACCACCAAGAACGCCACCGTGCCGCATGATGAGGCGCTGTTTGCCAAATTGGGGCTGTCTTCCCTGGCATGAGCTGGCTGGAGGAAGGCTGGCGGCATGTCTGGCTGCCTTACGCGCAGATGCAGACAGCCCCTCTGCCGATGCCAGTGGCCCACACGCAGGGCGCACGCATCATTCTGGAGGATGGACGCGAGCTGATCGACGGCATTGCGAGCTGGTGGACCGCCTGCCACGGCTATAACCACCCGCATATTCAGCAAGCCGTTGCCCGTCAGCTTGAGGCCATGCCGCATGTGATGTTCGGCGGGCTGGCGAACCAACCGGCCTACAGGCTTGCCACCCGGCTGGCGGCGATGATGCCGGGGGATTTGAACCGGGTGTTCTTCACTGATTCCGGCTCGGTGGCGGTGGAGGTGGCGATTAAAATCGCCGTGCAGTCCCGCCTTAACAAGGGTGAGCGCGGGCGCACGAAGATTCTGGCCTTCTCCGGCGGCTATCATGGCGACACGCTAGGTACGATGGCGATTTGCGACCCCGAGGAGGGGATGCACAGCCTGTACACCGGGCTGCTGCCGGAACATCCGGTGGTGCCGTTGCCCAAGGATGAAGCCAGCATCGCGGCGTTTGAGGCGTTTCTGAAACGCGAGCACAAAAGCCTTGCCGCCATTATTGTGGAGCCGCTGGTGCAGGGCGCGGGCGGCATGGTGTTTCACACGCCGGAAGTACTGCAACGCCTGCACGCGGCGGCGGACCATTACGGGCTGACGCTGATTTTCGACGAGATTTTCACCGGGTTTGGCCGCACGGGCACGATGTTCGCGTTCGAGCAAGCCGGGGTGGTGCCGGATATCATCACCCTCTCCAAAGCCCTCACGGGGGGCACCAGCCCGCTCGCCGCCACCATCGCCACAGACAGTTTGTTTGAGGCGTTTCTTTCAGAAAGCCCGATGACCGCCTTGATGCACGGGCCGACCTATATGGCCCATGCGCTGGGCTGTGCGGCGGCCAATGCCTCGTTGGATATCTTCGAGTCCGAACCGCGTTTGGCACAGGTGGCGGCGATTTCAGCGCAGATGGCGAAGGAGCTGGAACCTTGCCGGAGGTTGCCGGGGGTGAAGGATGTGCGGGTGATGGGCGCCATCGGCGTGGTGCAGATGCACGAGATTACAAACCCGGCTGGCTTGCGGCAAAGATTTCTCAAAGAGGGCGTTTGGATCCGGCCCTTCCGGGACATTGTGTACCTCACGCCTGCTTTCACCATTGCGCCGGAGGAGCTTTCGAAGCTGACCGCGGCCATCCGCCGCGTCTTGACCGCACCTTAACAAATTGCAACCTATGCGGGCATATGCCCCGCCCCGCCCAAGAAATTCTCCGCCATGACTGCCCCATAAAACCCGCCTGGGCGGTGTTCGACCAGGGCTGGTATCTGCACCATTACCCGGAAGCCCAGGCGGCACCTGAGCCAGCGCTGGAGTATTATCTGCGCGTGGGGGCAAAGCAGGGGCATAGCCCCTCGGCTTTGTTCGACGAGGTTTATTACCTCGCCCGCAACCCGGATGTCGCAGAGCTGGTGCGGACCGGGCATTACGCTTCCGGGTTTGACCATTATTGCCAGCATGGCTGGCGGGGCGTTTCGCCGCATTGGCTGTTCGACGATGCGCTTTATGCCGAGCTGTATGACGACATGACGCTGGAGAATTTGGAGCTTCATGGTTGTTACGGGCGTTA
>JAGWIL010000344.1 GCA_028866335.1 Rhodospirillales bacterium | reverse complement strand
ATGGATGGCGACCCCGTCACCATCCGGTTGCTGGATTGGGGGTCGGACAAGGAGGTGGAAGCCCTCTCCCGCTATTTGCCGGACAGCCCCGAGCCCAACCCGGCGCTCGGCCTGCGGGGCATCAGGCTGTTGCTCCGCAACGAGGCTTTACTGGAAACCCAGCTCGCAGCCATTCTGCGCGCCGCCGCCGCGGGGCCGGTGCGCGTAATGATCCCCATGGTCTCCGTGGTGGGTGAGGTGGCTGCCACGCGCGAGGCGATGCACCGTGTCTGGCGCCGGCTCAAGCGCCGCCGGAACCTGAAACTGCCGGAAAAGCCGCCCCTGCTTGGCATTATGGTGGAAACCCCCGCCGCCGCCCTGGCAGCCCCCTTGCTAGCCAAACATGCGGATTTCTTTGCCATCGGTACCAACGACCTCACAATGTATACCCTGGCGGCAGACCGCTCCTCACCCGGTGCCGACAAGCTCTACGACCCGTTGGAGCCGGCAGTGCTGCGGCTTATTCATCTCTCCGCCAATTTCGCGGCGGCAGCGGGCATCCCGGTTTCCATCTGCGGAGAGCTCGCCAGCCGCCCCGCCGCCACGCCTTTGCTGCTTGGCCTTGGCATTCGCCACCTTTCCATGAACGGCAACGCCGTGCCGCGCGTGAAACAAGCCATCCGCGCCAGTACCCTGTTAGCTTGCGAGCATTTGGCCAATGCGGCGCTGGCAGCACCCGATGCTGACGCCGTGCGCGAGATCCTCTCCGGCTTGCAAACCACGAGTCCCACCGTAAATTAAGCCCATGTCCGGATTCCTGCCTCGGGTGAAGGCCGTGCTTGGCCCCACCAACACCGGCAAGACGCATCTGGCGATGGAGCGTTTGCTGTCTCACGCCTCGGGCATCATCGGCTTTCCGCTGCGCCTGCTCGCCCGCGAAAATTACGACCGCATGGTGAAAGCCAAGGGCATCAAATCCGTTGCCCTTATCACCGGTGAGGAAAAAATTGTGCCTCCCGGTGCGCGCTGGTTCTCCTGCACGGTGGAGGCCATGCCGCTGGACCGCAAGGTGGAATTTCTGGCCGTCGACGAAATCCAGCTCTGCGCGGACCCAGACCGTGGGCATGTGTTCACAGACCGTCTGCTCAACGCGCGCGGCCTGGTCGAAACCATGTTCTTAGGGGCAGACACCATCGCACCTTTGATGCGCCGCCTCATCCCCGGCGTGGAAATTGAAACCCGCCCGCGCCTCTCACAACTCACCTTCGCCGGTTCGGCAAAACTCAACCGCCTGCCGCCGCGTTCGGCCATCGTCGCTTTCTCCGCCGCCGAGGTTTACGCCATTGCCGAGGCCGTGCGCCGCCGCCGGGGTGGTTGTGCTGTCGTCATGGGCCGCCTCAGCCCGCGCACCCGCAACGCCCAGGTGGCTTTGTACCAAGACAAAGAGGTGGATTTCCTGGTGGCGACGGACGCCATCGGCATGGGGCTGAACATGGATGTCAACCATGTCGCCTTCGCGGGCTTGCGCAAATTCGATGGCCGCCAGCCCCGCCTGCTCACCCCGGCTGAGGTCGCGCAGATCGCCGGGCGCGCCGGGCGCGGTATGCGGGATGGCACGTTCGGCACCACGGCGGATTGCCCAGCCCTGGATGAAGACATGGCGGAAAAGGTCGAATCCCATGAATTCGACCCCCTGGAACAAATCGTCTGGCGCAACAGCGAGCTGAACCTTGCCTCCGTCCCCGCCTTGCTGGAAAGCCTCACCACATCGCCCAACCGCCAGGGGCTGGTGCGCGGTAACGAGGCGGCGGATGTGCAAACGCTGGATGCCCTCTCGCGGGATGCCGAGCTTATGCGCCGCGCCCAGGGCCGTGCCGCCACCCGCCTGCTATGGGAAGCCTGCCAGATCCCGGATTTCAGAAAACTCGCCACGGATGCTCACGTAAAACTCGTCGCCAAGGTGTTCACCCATTTGCTTGCCAAAGAGAAATTGCCTGTCGATTGGGTGGCGGGCGAGATTGAAAACCTTGACCGCCTGGAAGGTGACATCGATACGTTAATGCAGAGGCTGACGGACGTGCGCGTTTGGGCCTATATAACCGCGCGGGCGGACTGGATGACCGATGCCGATACCTGGGCCATGCGCGCCAGGGCGGTGGAGGACAGACTTTCCGACACGTTGCATATGAAATTAATGGCGCGGTTTGTTGATAAGAGGGCGGCACATTTGACGAGACGGTTGGAAGAGGCTGAGGCCGAAGAATTGCAGGCCGTTGTTGCGGCGGATGGGCTGGTAACGGTCGAGGGCCACGATGTCGGCCGGATCGAGGGCTTTCAGTTCCACCCGGACCCC
>JAGWIL010000343.1 GCA_028866335.1 Rhodospirillales bacterium | reverse complement strand
TGCCAAGGCGAATACTGGCACAGCCTGGCTTAGCAACAGCAGCGGCAGCAGCCAGCGTTGCAACCCGCGGGAGAACACCATGGCCAGCGCCAGCAGCCCGCCGAACAAGGTACCCAGCCCCAGCCCCAGCACAATCTCCACCAGAGTCACCAGCGCGTTCTGCAGCAAAAAGCCGCGCTGTGCCGCCAGCACTTGCGCCACTTCCCCAGGGCCGGGCAGCAGAAAATCCGGAATGCCCGCAAATCGCGCCACCGCCCACCAGAGGCCGAGCAGGCCAAGCAACGTCACCAGCGGGCGCAGAATGGTTTTCATACGCCACTCGCCTCCAGCAACGCGCGCAGTAATTCACCCTGCTTGTGCAGCAGCGCCTCGTCATCTGGTTGGCGCGGCGGGTTGCCCGGCACCGCAATTTCCGGCCCCAGCCGCGCTGGCCGCCCGGCCATCACGTAAAGGCTGTGGCTAAGGCGGCAGGCTTCCAGCGGGTCGTGGGTAATAAGCAGGCAGGTGCGCCCGGCCAGCAATTTTGCCGCCAGCTCCTGCATCGCCGCGCGGGTTATCGCGTCCAACGCTGAGAAAGGTTCGTCCATCAGAACAATGGGGCGGTTTTCATAAAGCGTGCGGGCCAGGGCCACGCGCTGGCGCATTCCGCCGGAAAGCTCCTTCGGCAAAGCGCGCTCCCGCCCGGCCAGCCCCACCGCCGCCAGTAATGCCAGGGCGCGGGGTTTGTCCGCCCGTTCGCCACGCAGTTTGCTGCCAATGGTCACGTTTTCCAGCGCCCGCACCCAGGGGTAGAGCAAATCCTGCTGGCCCATCCAGGCCACACGCCCGGCCAGCTTCTGGCCATCGCCTGCCTGCACGCCCCCGGCATCCGGCACGGCAAGCCCCGCGGCAATGCGCAGCAGGCTGGTTTTGCCCACCCCGCTGGCCCCCAGCAATGCGGTGAACCGCCCGGCTTTTACGGTAAGGTCCAGCCCCTCAAACAAGGGCTGGCCTTCATAACGCAATGTCAGCCCGCGCAGTTCAAGGCTGGGGGCGTTTAGCTTGGGCTCGTTCATTCTGCCCAGCTATAAGGCGGCTCAGCCTTGGGGGGTAGAGGCTCCGTTTGCCTGCCAGCCGCCACCCAGCGCCTTGTACAGCGTAATCTCGTTCTGCTGCTGCGCCAGTTGCAGGCTAACCAGATTAAGCCGGGCGCTCAAAAGGGAATCCTGCGCCAGCAGCACGTTCAGGTAATTATCCACCCCGGCGTTAAAGCGCATCTGTGCCAGCGAGTAATAACGCGTATCCGCCGCCACCAGGTCCTGCTCGGCCTGCACCTGGTCCACATAGGTCTGCCGTGCCACCAGCGCGTCAGACACATCATGGAACGCCGCCTGAATAGTGCCTTCATAATTCGCGATTTGCGCCTGCTTCTCCAGCTTCGCGAGGTCCAGATTGGCGAGGTTGGCGCCGCCGCTGAAAATAGGCAGCGTGATTTGCGGCTGAAACAGCCAGGCGGTTGTGCCGCCGCTGAACAAGCTGCTGAGGCTGTTGCTGGCAACACCGCCATTGGCCGTGAGGCTGATGGAAGGGAAGAACGCCGCCCGTGCCGCGCCGATATTGGCATTGGCCGCCAGCAATTGGTGTTCTGCCGCGCGAATATCCGGCCTGCGGGTTAGCAGATCAGATGGCAGCCCTGCTGGCACCAGCGGCAATGGCGGCTCGTTGGAAAGTTCGCTCACCGCATCCATTTCCTGCACCACCGCCACCGGCAGCGGCGCACCGGCCAGCAGCACCAGCTCGTCCATGTCCTGCGCTGCCTGGCGCTGGAACTGCGCGAGATCGGCCATCGCGGTATCGTAAGTGCTTTGCGCCTGCGCTACCGCCAGCGCCGTGGTGGTGCCATTATTCGCCTCAAGCTGCGTGAGCTGCAGGGAGTGTTGATCCGCCGCCGCCGTATCCTGCGCGATTTTCAGCGATTCACGATCCGCCAGCCAAGTGTAATATTCAGCGGCCATTTGCGCCACCAGCGAGATTCTGGCGCTCAGCATCGTATCCGCATCGCTGAGATAAGTCTGCTGTGCGGTTTGGGCCTGCGAGCGGATCTTACCGAAGAGATCAAGCTCCCACGAAACGGTCTGCGCGCCCAGGCTGTATTCGTGCGAGGTCATGCCCGCACCGGTCGTGGAAAGCCCGGCGGAGCTGTGTTGCTCAATCGCCTCGCCATTGACATCGATGGTGGGGAACAGGCTGGCGCGGTCCACCCGGTATTGCGCCTGGGCCTCCTGCACATTCAACACTGAAATGCGCAAATTGCGGTTATTGGCGATGCTGAGGGCGATGAGGTCCTGCAACGCCGGGTC
>JAGWIL010000342.1 GCA_028866335.1 Rhodospirillales bacterium | reverse complement strand
TACCATGTCGAGCTCGACCCGGCCTCCTATGGCTTCACCGAAGCCGGGGATTTGGAACGCCCCATTTTTCTGGATGGCGTTATGGGGTTCGACACCGCCACATTGAAAGAGGTGCTGGCGGCGCTGCGACAAAGCTATTGCGGGGAAATTGGCGTCGAGTTCATGCACATCCAGGACCCCGTTCAGAAGGGCTGGATTCAACGGCGCATTGAGGGTGCGCCCTGGCTTTCCGCCTATGATAAAAAAGCCAAGGCCAGAATTCTGAAGCAGCTTACCGAAGCGGATTCCTTCGAGACCTTCTGCCAGAAGCGGTTCGTCGGCACCAAGCGTTTCGGCCTGGAAGGCGGGGAGAGCACGATTCCCGCGCTGCACGCCATCATCGAAGCCGCTTCGGCCAAGGGTGTGCGCGAAATCGCCATCGGAATGCCGCATCGCGGCCGCCTCAATACCCTCGTCAACATTGTTAAAAAACCGCTGGTGGCGTTGTTTTCCGAGTTCGGCGGCGCTTCGGCTAAGCCGGATGACGTGCAGGGCTCCGGCGATGTGAAATACCATCTCGGTACCTCCACCGATGTGGTGATCAACGGCAACCAGGTGCATCTTTCCTTGCAGCCAAACCCCTCGCATCTTGAGGCAGTGGACCCGGTGGTGGTTGGTAAAATCCGCGCCCGGCTGGACATGGCGGGAGACGACACCCGCCGCTCCGCCATGGCGGTTCAGATGCATGGCGACGCGGCGTTCGCGGGACAGGGCCTGGTTTATGAAACCTTGGCGATGAGTAGGCTCATCGGCTACCGCACTGGCGGCTCGGTGCATCTGGTGGTGAACAACCAGATCGGCTTCACCACCGTGCCCGCCCATGCCTTCTCGGGCATGTATTGCACGGATGTGGCTAAATCCGTTCAGGCGCCGATTTTTCACGTGAATGGTGACAATCCGGAGGCTGTGGTTTACGCGGCACAGCTCGCCGCTGAGTTCCGCTGCGAATTTGCCACCGATGTTGTAATCGACCTCGTTTGCTACCGCCGCCATGGCCATAACGAAAATGACGAACCGGCCTTCACCCAGCCGATCATGTACAAGGCCATCCGCGCGTTGCAGACAACGCGCATTCTGTACGCTGAAAAGCTGGCGAAGGAAGGCTCTGTTTCCACCGCTGAGGCAGCCGCCATGGCCGATGAATACGGCAAGGCGCTGGAAGCCGCGTTTGAGGGTGCGAAGGACTACAAGGTTAACAAGGCGGATTGGCTGGAAGGCCATTGGGCCGGGCTGAAGCAGGCCGGTGACGATGCCGAGCAGCTTGATGGTGTGACCGCCGCCCCGCTGGCGCAGATTCAGGAAATCGGCAAGGCGCTTTACACCCCGCCGCAGAATTTTGAGCTGAACCCGAAGATCGCACGCCAGCTTGAAGCCAAGCAACAGATGTTCGAGACCGGCGAGGGGATCGACTGGGCAACCGGCGAGGCGCTGGCCTTTGGCGCGTTGCAGCTTGATGGCCACCGCGTGCGGCTTTCCGGCGAGGATGTGCAGCGCGGCACCTTCTCCCACCGCCATGCCGTGCTGGTGGACCAGACCAGCCAGCATGAATATGTGCCGCTGAACAATATCCGCGAGGGCCAGGCGCGGATTGAATTGTTCAACTCCCTGCTGTCGGAGGCAGGCGTGCTCGGCTTTGAATACGGCTACTCTCTGGCGGATCCCTCGGTGCTGGTGCTGTGGGAAGCGCAGTTTGGCGATTTTGCCAATGGCGCGCAGGTGATCATCGACCAGTTTATCGCCGCCGGTGAAACCAAATGGCTGCGCATGAGCGGGCTGGTGATGCTGCTGCCGCACGGCCAGGAAGGCCAGGGGCCGGAACATTCCTCCGCCCGGCTGGAGCGTTACCTACAGCTTTGCGCCGAGAACAACATGGTGGTGGGCAACCTCACCACCCCGGCGAATTATTTCCACGCGCTGCGCCGCCAGATGAAGCGCAACTACCGCAAGCCGCTGGTGCTGATGACGCCGAAATCTCTGCTGCGCCACAAGCTCGCGGTTTCGCCGTTGAGCGACTTCGCCGAGGGCACATGCTTCAAATTCGTTTTGCCCGAAACCGACGAGCTGGTGGCGGCGGAAGCCGTGAAGCGCGTGGTGCTGTGCTCGGGCAAGGTGTGTTACGATTTGCTGGCCGAGCGGCGCGAACGCGGCATTACGGATGTGGCGATTGTGCGGTTAGAGCAGCTCTACCCCTTTCCAGCAAAGGCGCTGAAGGCGGCCATAGAGGGCTATAAAAACGCCGAGATTATCTGGTGCCAGGAAGAGCCGGAAAACAATGGCGCGTGGGTCTTTGTGGACAGACG
>JAGWIL010000341.1 GCA_028866335.1 Rhodospirillales bacterium | reverse complement strand
ATTATGCCGCCGCCGCCAAGGGTTTGCCATTAGATCCTGTGCAGGATTCCAATCTGCCCGCAGTGCTGCCACTGCTGGATGCCGCCCGCGCCATGCCCTTCGGCCCTGGCGACACCGCCCAATATGGCGCGATGGGCATGGGGCTGAACCAGGGGCCGAAGCTGAGCGCCGGTGCCGCCACGCTCTACACCAACGCGCTGGATAACATCTTCCTCCCCCGTTTGATTTTGCAGCTTGAGGCGGAGATGCGCGGCGGGTTCGACAAGCCGGAATATCTCTACCAGGCCACGCGCGTTTACCTGATGCTAGGCGGCCAGGGGCCGATGGATAAAAACCTCGTCGAAGCCTGGATGAATTTGGATTGGCAGCGGCTTTATCCCGGCATCGTCAACCAGCCGGTGCGCGATGATTTGATGCAGCATCTGGTGGCGATGTTGAACGCGCCGCTGCCGCAAGTGCCGCTGGATGGCGCACTGGTGGAAGCCGCCCGCGCCACCTTCAGCCGTGTTTCCGTGGCTGAGCGGGTTTATTCCCGCATCCGGGATTCGCAGGAAGCCGCCGCCATACCCGCATGGGTTCCGGCGCAGGCGATGGGGGCGGCGGGCGTGCCGTTATACGCCCGTGCTTCCGGCAAGCCGCTTACCGAGGGCGTGCCCGGTTTCTACACCATCAAGGGCTTCCAGTTCGTGCTGCTGCCCGCCCTCACCCACGCCGCCAAGGATGTGGCGGATGAAAGCTGGGTGCTGGGGCCAGGGCAGCAGGTCGACCCCTCTAGCCCCGATATGCAAAACCTGGAGCAGAACGTCATCCAGCTCTACGAGGCTGATTACGAGGCGCAGTGGAACGCCATGCTGGGGGATTTGAACCTTAAACCCGCCACCAATATCGGCCAGGCGGTGCAGAATCTATACATTCTCGGCTCCCCGCAATCGCCGATGCAGCGGCTGCTGGTCAGCATCACCACCCAGCTCCAGCTTTCCAAGGGTGCCACCCCACCGCCCGCCGCCACCACGGCGAAAATTCCCGGAATGGCGGCGGTGAATGCCGATGCCGCCGCTTTGCAAGGGTTGATGGGGGCGGCCAATGCAGCAAATGGCGGGCCAGCCTTGGGTTCGGAAGTGGATAATTATTACGCCCCGCTGATTAATTATGTGAGCGGTGGTGCGGGCTCGCCGCTCAGCCTCACGCTTAACCTCATCAACAGCCTGCAACAGCAGCTTGCCTCCTTGGCCTCCGCTGCGCCAGGTGGCGCGCCCGCGGCACCTGCGGCCGGGGGGGACCCGGCCTCTCTGCTGCAAGGTGAGGCGGCGACGGACCCGCAGCCGGTTGCCCGCTGGGTGCAGGCGCTGGTGGTGAATGCCAACGGCCTGCGCGGTGGCAGTGCGGCCAAGGCGGCGGCGGCGGCGTTCAATGGCGCGGCTGGCCCTGGCCAGCTCTGCCAGCAGGCGGTGGCCGGGCGCTACCCGTTCGTGCCGGCTTCCAGCACCGATATTCCGCTGGGGGATTTCGCGCATCTCTTCGCGCCGAATGGGATGCTGGATAGTTTCTACACCCAGCAGGTGCAGCCTTACGTCGATATGTCCGGCCCCACCTGGCGCGTGCAGGCGGTGAACGGCGTTACCCCGCCGATCAGCCAGGGGGCGCTGGCGGAATTCCAGCGCGCGGAGACGATCAAGCAATTGTTCTTCGCGGCGGGCATGACCCCCAGCGTGCAGTTCAGCCTGACCCCGACGGCGCTGGATGCCGGGGCGGCGCAGGTTGTGCTGCAATTGGGCGCGCTTAACGTCTCCTACGCTCATGGCCCGCCAGTGCCGACGATGATCTCCTGGCCTGGGGCGGATGGAATGCAGACCGCAAGGCTGATTATCACCCCGGTTGGCGGCGGCAACCCGGTGGAGCTGGATGCCTCCGGCCCCTGGGCATTGTTCCATTTGTTCAGCCAGGGAGAGCTTTCAGAGGCAGGGTCGTCCGACCAATATACCCTCACCTTCTCCGCCGGGGGGCATAGTGTGAGCTACAGCATCGGCGCGAACTCGGTGCTTAACCCCTTCGCGCCCGGCATGTTGGCGGATTTCCGCTGCCCCAGCCTGCAGGGATGAGTCATTTCCAGCCCGCTCTGGCAGGGTTTTTCGGCAAACTGCCCGCGCGCGGGGATTTTCTACGCGCCGAATTGCCGGAGGAGGTGGTTGCGAAGCTGGATCTCTGGTGCCGGGAATGCTTGCTTGAATCCCGCGCGGCCCTGGGTGCGGATTGGGAACAAGCCTGGATGACCGCCCCCATCTGGCGGTTTTTTCTCCCCCCTGGCGCTTGTGGGGCGCAAAGCCTGCTGGGCGTGTGGCTGCCG
>JAGWIL010000340.1 GCA_028866335.1 Rhodospirillales bacterium | reverse complement strand
TTGGCATATGGATCATGTCCCAGATCGGCCACATATCCACATCCAGCGGCACGGTGGCGCGAATGGGCTCCACAATCTTCGGGTCGTAATGCATGGCAATGCTGTTGCCCTCGCCAGACGGGTCCATCACTTGCCGGGCGGAAAACCGGGCCAGATGTGCCCATTCAGCCTCCGAGAGTTTGCCAAACGGCGCATGAACCTCGCGTAAATGTTTTGCCAGCGCCGCGAGCGAGGCGAAGCGTTCCGGTGCGGCCACCATGTAGTCGCGGATGCGCGCCAGGGCGGCGGCGGGAATGTGCGGACCGATATCGTTGAGCACCAGCCGGGTGATTGGCGTGTTCTGCGCGGCGGCGATCATCATGCCGCAAATGCCGCCCAGCGAGGTGCCAACCCAGGAAACGGGCTTATTGATCTGTGCCAGCAGATGCGCCAGCGCCAGCGCGTAAGTGGGTGGCTGATAGGAAATACCGTCCGGCAGCCAGTCGGATTTTCCACGCCCTGGTAAATCCGGGCAGACGACATGGAAACGATCCGACAATGCTTCCGCCAGCGCATCAAAATCGCGGCCGTTGCGGGTTAGCCCATGCACACAAACCACCGTCGGCGCAGCGGGGTTGCCGAACTCAACAAAGGCCATTTTATAAAAGCGCGTGCCCAACAGATAATTGACCGACCCTGCCCGCGCCATCAATCGCTTCCTCTCTCGACCACAGGAAAATCCTGGCTTATGGCCATAGATGATGCCGCAACGCGCCACAACCAACTTCGCCGGGCGGATGATCGCCATTCTGGTGGCCGCAAGCCTGGTTCTGAACATAACCGCGCTGGCCGCACTGCTGGGCGCCCAAACCCGGCTGAACAGTGACTTCATGGCGTTCTGGTCGTTCCCGCGCTTTGTCGCGGCGCACCCGGCTGGGCAGCTTTACAATGCGGCGGCCCTCACGGCGTTCCAGCAACAGCTTTATCCGGGGTTTCATAGCTTTTATCCGTATCTTTACCCGCCGACACTGCTGCTGGCGCTTTTTTGGCTGAAATTCCTGGGCTTTTTCCCGGCGGAATTATTATGGACGCTGCTTGGCTGCTTTGCGCTCGCCATTAGCCTGCGCGCCATGTTTCCTGCTAGGCCATGGGCCGTACTGGCCGGGCTTCTGGCTTGCCCGGCGGCACTCATCTGCGCCACCACCGGGGAAACCGCTTTCTTCACCACCGCTTTGCTGCTGGCGGGTTTTGCCTGGCTGCCCCGGCGGCCGGTTCTGGCGGGGGTGTGCTTCGGGCTGCTGACGTTGAAGCCGCAGCTTGGCGTGTTGCTACCCTTCTTGCTGCTGGCGCGGGGCGACTGGCGGGCGATTTGTTCCGCCTGCGCCACTGCCTTGCTGTTGAACGGGCTCTCCTGCCTGGTGCTTCCCGCCAATTTATGGGCGCTGTGGTGGCACACATTGCCTGCTTATCAGAGCAGTTACTTCAACGCCGTAAAGGCACTTAACCTCAATATCATCGTCACCCCCGCCGCCAACCTCGTGGTACTGGGCGTAAGCCAGAAGATGGCATGGGTTGCCCAGGCCATTTGCGGCATCGCCATGGCCGTGCTCACCATCTGGGCCGCGCGGCGCGCACCATTCCGGCTGGCGGTGGCCATCACACTCATCGCCACTTTCCTCGCCCAACCGCACGCTTATGCCTATGACAGCATTGCGGTTATCGCGGCTATGGCCCTGGCCATGGAGGCGATGCCCGGCCCGCGCGCGCTGGCTCTGGGCATCGTGGCTTATCTGGCCCCCTGGCTGCTGCTCTCCCCCGAGGCCCACTGGTTTTTATACGCCCCGTTGCTGGCGGCATGTCTGGCAACCATCGTGGCTCTTGCGTCTTCAGCACAAAAAAGCGCAGAATCAGGCCATGAGCCAGACTATATTCTACCCCCCGCCGCAACCTGACCGCGCCCTCTCCCACGGGGTGATTCCGCGCCGCTGTGCCGCGTTTATTTTCGACATGCTCGGGATCGCGCTGTTCTTCTGGGCCATGGCGATCGCCATCGTGATTTTCGGCGTGCTGACGCTCGGCTTCGGCTGGCTGGCGTTTCATATTCTGCCCTGGCTACCGCTGCTTTATTACACGCTGCTGATAGGCGGCACTGGTGCCACACCGGGCCAGCGCCTGGCGGGACTGGCCGTGCGGCAGGATGCGACGCTGGAGCACCCCACCCTCGCCCAGGCCTTTGTATGGACCTTGCTGCTCTGGCTCAGCTTCGTGCTGGCGGGCCTGCCTTTCCTGTTGGCCTTCGTCAATCCGCGCCACCGAACCGCGCATGACATGCTCTCCGGCCTCACCCTCGTGCGGAACACGCAATTTCG
>JAGWIL010000033.1 GCA_028866335.1 Rhodospirillales bacterium | reverse complement strand
CCCGGCAATGACCAGCCAGCCGCTCATTCGCGATTTCTTCCGCCATGCGCCAGCACAATTGCGAAATAGGGGCAGTCGTCCTCCGCCATTTCGGTTACGCGGGCAATCCTCTCCTGCCTTGTGGTGCCGTGCGCCACCAGAACCGCCGCTTCCAGCCGCCCAGCCTGCGCCAAAGCGCGTTTTATCTTCGGCAGGTTCCGCCCGGTTTTCATCACCACGAAGGCATCGCTTTCGCGCATCCGCCGTGCCAGCTCAGCCTCCGGCAGCGTGCCCGGCAGAATGGTGAGAATGTCATTTCCCCAGGTGATCGGCGTGCCCGTGGCTGTCCAGCAACCGGACATGCCGGTGATGCCGGGGATGATCTCCATCTCCACCTTGCCCCGCAGCCGCACATGAAGATGCATGAAGGAGCCGTAGAAAAACGGATCGCCTTCGCACAGCACCAGCACATTCTCGGTTGCGGCGAGCTTTTCCAGCCGGGCTGCCCAGTCATCGTAAAACCCGTTCAGCGCGGCGATATATTCAGGGCTCTCGGCGGGCAGTTCCGTGGTGACGGGATATTCCATTGCGTATTCAATGCAATGCTGCGCCAGCATCCCGTTCACAATCCGCCGTGCCTGGCCCTGGCGCCCCGCTTTACGAAAATACGCCACATGAAGTGCGGTCTGCACGGCCTTGGCTGCGCGCAGGCTCATCAAATCCGGGTCGCCCGGCCCCAAGCCCGCGCAGATGATTTTGCCCATCTCTATTCCGCCGCGCTGGCGATGGCGTTGATGGCCGCCACCGTCACCGCTGAGCCGCCGAGCCGCCCCAGCACGCTCAAAGCCGGGCAGGGCGGTGCCGCCATTAGTGCGGCTTTGGACTCCGCAGCACCAACAAACCCCACCGGGCAGCCGATAATCGCCGCCGGGCGCGGGCAGGCCGGGTCTTCCAGCATGTTCAGCAAATGAAACAAAGCCGTCGGCGCATTGCCGATGGCCACAACCGCGCCGCCCAGATGCGGCCGCCATAGCTCCAGCGCCGCGGCGCTGCGGGTATTGCCCATTTGCCGGGCGAGGTCCGGCACGGTTTCATCCTGCAAGGTACAGATAATCCGGTTATTGGTGGGCAAACGCGGGCGGGTGATGCCCTCGCTCACCATCCGCGCATCGCAGAGAATGGGCGCACCTTGCGTCAGTGCAAGGCGGGCTTCGCTCACCATGAAGGGCGTGAAGACGATATGTTTTTCCAGCCCCACCAGCCCCAGCGCATGGATCATCCGTACCGCGACACTTTCTTCCTCTGGCGTGAAGCGGGCAAGAGCAGCCTCCGCCCGTATGGTGGCGAAGGATTGGCGGTAGATGGCGGCGCCATCTGTCTCGTAGCTAAGGGGCATCACTCGGTTCCAAACACGAGGCCGGGGTGGCGGAGCAGGGCTTCCGGGTCAAGCCCCTGACCGTTTTGGGTGAAGCCGTCTGGCCCGGCGATGAGCGTGTAATCCGCCGGGGCGGGGTGCGCGCAGGCTTTGCCGCAGCCGGAAACATGCAGCGTTTTTCCTGCCGGAAGATGCGCCGCCAGGGCCTGAGCCAAGCCCCGCGTGGGGGCGAAAGCTTCAGCGCAGCCAGGCGCGCCGGTGCAGGCGAAAACCCGCAAGCTGGGGTCTGCTGCGTTCAGGATCATGCCCGGCAAAGCGGGTGGTGTTTTTACCCCCGGCAGCAGCACCATCCGCCAGGGGGTGAGGCGAATTTCGCCCAGTTGCGCCAGCGTTTCCAGCGGAACTTCTCCAAAGGCGAAAGCCGCGAGCGTTCCAGCTTCGCAAACCCCCGGCGGGGGGATGAAAACCGGCGCGGTCTGGCCGGGGAAAAGATCACGCATTCGCCTGCCGCCTTGGGCCAGAAACCACTCCGCCATTTCCTTCATGCGGGGAATGGCGGTTTCCTGCGTTACGTCCTCCCCGGTTTGCGCCCCATCCGCCCGCACGCTCAAGCCATATGCGCCGCGTTCCAGCCTGATATCCGCCGAAACGCCGGTGAGTACAGGTTCCGCCCCTGTATCGATAGCAAAACCAAATTTGCCCGGCAGGCGGGGGAATTCCGGCAGTGCTGCCGCCAATATCCGCGCCAGTTCCAGCGTGCCATCATTCTCCTGCCAGAAAGGTGTGACGATGATGTTGCGTGCGGTCTCCGCCGCCGCATTCTCATCCAGCAAGCCCAGCGCGTTCAGCCCTGCCAGCAGCGCCGCGTGGCGCTCGGGCTTTATGCCCCGCAATTGCAAATTGGCCCGCGAGGTGAGGCTGACCCGCGCCTGGTCTTCCGCCTGCGCCAGCATTGCCAGCCCTCGGGTTTGGGCGGCGGTTAACCGGCCATCGCGCGGGCGAATGCGCAGAATCAACCCATCCTCCGCCATCATCGGCACCCAGGCGCCGGGGCACCAACCTTTTACGGGCATGGTGCCTCCAGTGTTGCGATGATGGCGTTGTTACGCGTCTCCCACAGCCCGGCCTCGCGCAGCCGGGTGAACACATCGCGCATACGCGCCAGCGCCGCCGGGTTTTCCGTGGCCAGAAACGCCGCTACGTCAGTCTGGGCGAGGGTCGCCTCGAAATAAAGCTCGAACAAATGCCCCGGTACCACGCGGGCCAGATTGGCGAAGGCCGCCATGTGCTCCAGTGTCGCCGCCAGCTCCGCCCCGCCCCGGAAGCCATGGCGCATCATGCCCCGCACCCAGGCGGGGTTGGCGGCGCGGGCGCGCACCACGCGGGCAATTTCCTCTTGCAATAAACGCGCGCGCGGGGCCTCAGGGTTTGTCGAATCCAGATGGTAAAGCGGCGGTGCTGAAAGCCCCAGGGATTCCAGCGCCGCAACCACCCCGCCCTCATGCGCCGCGTAATCCGCCGCCAGCAGCAAATCCGTCTCCGGCAAATCCTGCACATGCACAAACCCATCCGTGCCGCGCAGCCGCTCTTGCAGGGCTTCTGGCGCTTCGTGTGAAGCCCCATCTGTGCTGATGGCCCATGCCGCCGCCAGCCAGGCCTGCGCCGCTTGGGCGCGGGCATCTGGCGTGAAAATCACTGGCGCCTCGCCCATGTTCAGCCCGTAAATGCCAGGGCGCGGGCCAAACACGCGTGGTGTGCGCTGGATGTATGGATTTTCACCTGCCATCTCTTCGCGCGCCGCCAACGCCTCCGCCGCGGCTGAAAACAACTGTGCCAGATGCGAAAACACATCCCGGAAGAGCCCGGAAATCCGCAAAGTTACATCTATGCGTGGCCGCCCCAGCAAGGCGGGCGGCAAAATCTCAAACCCCGAAACGCGCGCACTTTTCTCCTCCCAACGCGGGGCCAGCCCGGCCAGATGCAGCGCCATGGCAAACTCCTCCCCGGCCGTGCGCATGGTGGCCGAGCCCCAGAGGTCGATCAGCAAACTCTTTGGCCAATCCCCATTCTCCTGCAAATGCCGGCGCAGCACCTCCTCCGCCAGCTTCACGCCTTGCGCGTGGGCCGCGCGGGTGGGGATGGCGCGCGGGTCCACGGCAAACATGTTGCGGCCGGTGGGCAATACGTCTGTTCTTCCGCGCGCGGGGGAGCCTGAAGGGCCGGGTGCGACCCGCCTGCCATCCAAGGCCGCAAGCAGCCCGGCCAGTTCCTGTGCCCCGCATTCGCCCTGGCCGAATACGTGTAGCCCGTCGCCGAAGCGGCTTTCCTTCAAATCGCACACAAAACGGTCTATGCGCGTGATGGCCTCGGCCAGCGTGGCATTCGCAGAAAGGCCAATATCCTGCTCGACATTTCGGGCCTGGGCTTCCTCGCGGATGTTACCAATCAGCCGCTCCCGGCGCTTCGGGTCCAACCCCTCGGCGGTGGCGTATTCATCCAGCAGCGTCTCCAGCCGGGCAACATGCTCCGGCAGGGCGGCAGGGGCCAGAGGCGGGGGCAAATGGCCGAGCGTGATGGCCCCGATCCGTCGTTTCGCCTGCGCCGCCTCGCCAGGGTCGTTGACGATGAAGGGGTAGATGACGGGCAGATCGCCAATCAGCGCTTCCGGCCAGCAATTTTCGGAAAGAGCAGCGCTTTTGCCGGGCAGCCATTCCAGCGTGCCGTGTGCGCCGAGATGGATGATTGCTTCCATCCCCTGCGCCCGCAGCCAGAGATAAAACGCCACATATTCATGGCGCGGCACGGCGGAGAGGTCGTGATATTGTGCCTCACGTTCTGCTGCGTGCCCGCGTTCCGGTTGCAGGGCAATGAAAACATTTCCTGCTTTAACTAGGTAAAAACGAAAACCATCTGGCGGCTGGCCCCAGGCTTGGTTCAGCGCATATCGCAGAGCCAAAGGCAGGGTTTGCAAGGCGCGTTCATAATCCTCCAGCGGCCAGGCCACATATTCTGTTTGCAACCGTGCCACCAGATTATCCGTGGGCGCGGTATCGTATCCATTTTTCTGAAAATGTCGGAGTATCTCATTCGCACTTGCCAGAGCATCCAGCCCCACCGCGTGGGCCATTTGCTCTGACCGGCCGGGATAGGTGGAAAGCACCATCGCCAAGCGTCGGTTGGATGTTTGCCCAAGCCCTACCCACGCCGTAACCCTGCGCGCCACGGCTTCAATCCGTGCCGGTTCCGGGCGGTGAATGTTGCGGGCGAATTGCAGATCCTTATCGCGCGCATTGGCGGATTTAAAACTGACCGCACCCAGAAAAATCCGCCCGTCAATCTCCGGCAGCGCCACATGCATCGCCAAATCCGCCGGGGAAAGCCCACGGTCAGATGCCAGCCAATCCTCCCGCCTCGCGGTGGAGAATGCCACCTGAAACACCGGCGCGCCCGGCCCGTCCAGCGCCGTGGTGCCATCTTCCAGCTTTGCCGAAAACGCCGTGGCGTTCACAATCGCCGAGGGTGGATACTCTTTCAAATGCGCCGCCACGAAGCGCGCCGCTTCAGGGGCCTTTAACGAGGGCACGAACAGCCCGTAGGCGTTGAAGCCTTCCTCCTGTAACGCGATAATCAGCGCATCCACCGCCGCCATGTCCGCCGCCGCCAGGTAGGAGCGGTAGAACACCACCGGCACACGCGGCCCATATGGCGGCGGTTCCGGCAGAATACCGGCTTCTGGCTCGTAAATTCCAAAATCCGGCAGTTTGGTGAAGGCTTGCGCGTCAACTTCGTGCCCAATCTCGCGCGCCAGTTGCGCCAGCACGGCAAACGCCGCCTCCGGCCCGCTTGCATCGCAAAGCCGCGCCAGTTCCTGCAAAACCTCTACGGGCAGGTTGGAATAGCCGTCCAACACCGCATCCGGCCGGCCATCACCGGGCAGCACCGCCAGCTTCACGCCTGCCAGATTCTGCAAACTCGCCAACCCATAGGCCCAGTAGCTTTCCCCGCCGATCAGCCTCACCAGCACGGCCTTTGTCCCGCTCAGGGTTTTTTCAACATACACATCCACCGAAACCGGGTGGCGCAGCAATGCCAAATTTGCGAGGCGCAGACTGGGTAGTTTCATGCCCCGCGCTTTCGCCCCGTGCCAAGCGGCAGCGAAGGCGTTCAAATCGCTGTCAGAAAACGACAGCACCACAAGCTCCGCCGGGTTCTGCGCCAGATCATGCGGGGTTTCCGCTTCCTCCAGCCCATGGCTTTCGCGGAAGACGATATGCATTTTAGCCCGCTAAAGCCTGGCGAATTTTGCGTTCGTTCAAATCCCCGCGCTCGGCGATCACCACCAGCCGCGAGGCGCGGGGCTCAGCCCCCCAGGGCTGGTCGAACTGGCTGCGCACCCTGGCCCCCACCGCCTGCACCAAAAGGCGCATCGGCTTGCCCGCAATGGCCACATGTCCCTTCATGCGCAAAATTTTATGCTCGCGGACCAGGTTTTCCAAAGCCGCCAGCAAGGGGGCGGCAGATTCCTGCTCCGGCAGCTCCACCATGATCGTGGAAAAATCGTCGTGCTCGTGCTCTGCCTCGCCATCATGGTGCGAGGGCCTGGCTGCCACATCATCTTCCGCCGCCGCTTCCAGCCCCAGCAGAATACGCGCCTCGATCACCCCCTCGGTAATGGGCAGCATCGGCACCGGGCGCGGCAACGCCTTGGCCACAATTTCCCGCGCCTGGGCCAGCTTCTCCGCCCCGGCGAGATCGGCTTTTGAGAGCAAAATCAAATCCGCGCAGGCCATCTGGTCGCCGAACACTTCCGAAAGCGGCGTGTCATGCTCATTGCCATTGCGCCCCGGCTCTGGCGCGAACTGTCCAGCGGAAACAGTTTCCGCATCCGCCATCGCCACCACGCCATCCACGGTCACGCGCGAACGAATTTCCGGCCAGTCAAACGCCTTCAATAATGGCTTCGGCAAAGCCAGGCCCGAGGTCTCGATGAGGATATGATCTGGCTTCTTTTCCAGCGCCAGCAGCTTTTCCATGGTGGGGATAAACTCATCCGCCACCGTGCAGCAGATGCAGCCATTCGCCAGCTCCAGAATCGCTTCCTCCGGGCAATTCTCATCCGCGCAGCCGCGTAAAATTTCCCCATCCACGCCCAAACTGCCGAATTCATTCACCAGCACCGCCAGGCGTTTGCCGCCGGGGTTGGCCAGCAGATGTTTGATCAGCGTGGTTTTGCCAGCACCCAGAAAGCCGGTGACGATGGTGACGGGGATTTTCGCAAGATCGGTCATGGGGTTTCCAATGCTGGCAAGCGGGCGATCACGTTTTTGCGGAACAGGGCCGGGCGCTCCCGCCAGGGCACGATGCCATCCGGCGTTTGCGCATAAGCCGCCGCCCCATCCAGAATCGCGGCGGCATCCGCCTCGCTCACCGGCCCGTAAATGTAAGACCAGCGCCCAGCCCCGGTGAGGGCGATGGAAGCCCCCTTCGTGCAGGCGGAAAGGCATTCCACCGGCTTCACAACCACGCCCGCCGACACGGGCAGGGCGGCAATCGCCTCATGCACCCGCGCCCCGGCGCAGGGCTCGCCCTCAACCAGTGGCTGCCCGGCCCGGCAGGTGATGCAAACGTGAAGTGTCGCGCTCATAAACCCCTCAATCCAGAAACAGGGCGCGCGCAACGGGGCACGGCAAGCGTGCAAGAACCCGCAGCGGCACACCCCGTCCGCTCGTCCAATCCTTTGTGCTGGCAGGTCTCCCGGCTTACGGATAGGGGCGGGTTAAGCCCTGCGGCGCCCGCCTTCCCGGCTTATCGCCAGTGGCATTGGGCAACCTCTCCGGTCACGGTCGCGGGGGCGGCTGCGCTTTGGGTTTCCCCTATCGCATTCCCTTTTGGCCTGACATAAGCCAGGCACCAGTACGAACCCCGGCACAAGGCCGCATGTGCGGGGCAGAGTCAAGGAGAGCCAGCCATGCCTGAAATCCCGCCCGAGGAATCCGCCCGCCACGCCGCGAAAATGGCGCGGATCAAAGCCGCGCGCGAGAAAATCATGGCGGGCAAAACTGA
The DNA here is from genome assembly GCA_028866335.1 of Rhodospirillales bacterium. The sequence goes on along the minus strand of JAGWIL010000033.1, from coordinate 4,647 downwards.
GGAGAAAGGGCTGATCATCGTGCATACCGGGCCGGGCAAGGGCAAATCCTCCGCCGGATTCGGCATGGTCCTGCGCTGCATCGCGCATGAGATGCCTTGCGCGGTGGTGCAGTTCATCAAAGGCGCGTGGGAGACAGGCGAGCGCCGGCTGCTCACGCAACATTTCCCGCATCTTTGCCAGTTCTACGCCATGGGCGAGGGCTTCACCTGGGAAACACAGGACAAAGCGCGGGACATCGAAGCTGCTGAGGCGGGGTGGGAAAAAGCCAAGGAGCTGATCCGCAATCCGGAGATCCGGCTGGTACTGCTGGACGAAATCAACATTGCGCTCCGCTATGATTATCTTGATGTCGACGAGGTGGTGGACTTCCTCCTCACCGAAAAACCGCCGATGACCCATGTGGTGCTCACTGGCCGCAACGCCAAGCCAGCCCTCATCGAGGCGGCTGATCTGGTAACCGAAATGGCTGCCGCGAAGCACCCGTTCCGGGACGGCATCAAGGCACAAAAGGGCGTGGAGTTCTGATGCCTACCTTAATGCTGCAAGGCACGGGCTCGAATGTCGGCAAATCCCTGCTGGTGGCGGGGCTGTGCCGGGCGGCGCGCATACGCGGGCTGAAGGTGGCGCCGTTCAAGCCACAAAACATGTCCAACAACGCGGCGGTAACGGTTGATGGCGGCGAGATTGGCCGCGCCCAGGCATTGCAGGCCCTGGCTTGCGGCCTGGCACCGATCGCGGACATGAACCCGGTGCTGCTGAAGCCCGAATCCGAGAGCGGCTCGCAGATTATCGTGCAGGGCAGCCGCGTGGCCACGCTGAAGGCGCGGGAGTATGGGGCCTATAAGCCGCAGCTTCTGGCGCCGGTGCTGGAGAGCTTCCACCGCCTCAAGGCTGCGTATGACCTCGTGATTGTGGAGGGTGCGGGCAGCCCGGCCGAGGTTAATCTCCGCCAGGGAGACATCGCCAATATGGGCTTTGCCCAGGCGGCCCGTGTGCCGGTGGTGCTGGTGGGGGATATCGACCGGGGTGGGGTGATCGCGCAGATCATCGGCACGCAAGCGGTGCTCGCGGCGGAAGATACGGCGCTGGTGAAGGGCTTCATCGTCAATAAATTCCGGGGCAACCCGCGATTGTTCGATTCTGGTTATGAATTCATCCAAACCCATACGAAATGGCGGGGGTATGGCGTTGCCCCATGGTTCTCGGGCGCTGCCCGCCTGCCGGGGGAGGACGCGCAGGACCTCCGCCGTGCCCGCCCAGTGGCGGCAAAGGCAGGGGCCATCAAGATCGCCTGCCTGGCGCTCTCCCGCATCGCCAATTTCGACGATCTCGACCCCCTGCGCGCTGAGCCGGGGGTGGAGCTGGTGCTGGTGGAGCCCGGCCAGGCTATCCCCGGCGATGTGGCTTTGGTGATTATTCCGGGCAGCAAATCCACCCGCGGGGATTTGCTGTTTCTGCGCCAGCAGGGCTGGGATATCGACCTTATGGCCCATCACCGGCGCGGCGGGCGTATCCTGGGCCTGTGCGGCGGCTATCAGATGCTGGGGAGAATTGTTGAGGACAGCCAGGGGCTGGAAGGCCCGCCGGGTATAGCGCCAGGGTTGGGGCTGCTGGATATTTCCACCCGCATGGAACCGCAGAAGCAGCTCGGCCTGGTGCAAGCTGTGCATGTGGCCAGCGGCTTGGCCGTTTCAGGTTATGAAATCCATCTCGGCCAGAGCGAGGGGCCGGACGCCGAGCGCCCCTTTGCCATGGTAGGGGCGCGGCCGGATGGCGCGGTTTCAGCAGATGGGCGGATAATGGGCAGCTATCTGCATGGGTTGTTTCATGAGGATGCTTTCCGCGCCGCCTTCCTCGCCAGCCTGGGCGCGGAAGCGGCTGCCCGCTCCCACGGTGCGGAGATTGAAGCGGCGCTAGACGGGCTGGCCGCCCATCTGGAAGCGCATTTGGATGTGGACGGGTTGTTCAGGCTTACTTTGTAACGCTGAGCTGCGCCCGCGCCTCGCCTTCCTGATATTTGGCGGTGTGCAAATTCACATAGGTTTTGCCTGCCAGCAATGCCTTTACTGTGTTGGCATTCGCGGTGAGCACGCCGTGCATTCCGGTTTCAAACGGGCCGGGGATTGGCAGCAGCACGCCGGCTGTCTGCCCGGCTGAAGCAGGGCCGTGGAAATGCGCGGCGACAACCGGGCCGGAGAGACCGGAATAGGTGATGACATAGGTTACCTTGTCGGTCCCGGTATCCAGGCTTCCGTTAACGCTGCCCATCGGCTGCGTTGTAGCGTTGTTTTCGGTGATGAAATTGCCAGAAAAATTTACAGTTTTCGCAAAGGCTGCGGGGGCTGCCGCAAGCATAATCGCGGTTGCGCCAACCAATGCGGCGCGTGAGTGAATTGCCATGAGTAAATCTCCTTTTTTGCAGAACGGCTCTGCGCTGTGCAGGAGATATGGGGCGCGTGCTGCGGGATAACACCCGTTACCGCTTCTCCCATACCGTCTGTTCATTTCTTTGCCATTCGGCGCGGTGCAGCAGCGGCGTGTCATCCGTGAAGGCGGGTTTGCCGATGCAGAGATAGGCGGAAAATTCCCAATGGGCGGGCACGGCGAATAATTGCTCGATTACTGAAGGCTCCAGGATTGAAACCGCGCCCACGCCCAGATTTTCCGCCCGTGCGGCCAGCCAGAGCGCGTAAATCGCCATGGCGGTGGATTGTTGCAGCGTCAGCTCCATGGTGGCGCGGCCAAGCCTGTGCCCGGCCTCAGGGTCTGTCTCGGTAAACACCGCCAATTGCACCGGGGCAGCGTCCAGCCCCGCCAGTTTCAGTTTGGCGTAGGCTGCCGCCTGTTCGCCTTCATAGGTGGTGGCGGCGTTTTGGTTGCAGCGGGTGAATTCCGCCCGCACGGCTGCGCGTAAATCCGGGCTTTCCACGCGGATGATGCGCCATGGCCGCGCATTGCCAACCGAAGGGGCGTGGTCCATCGCCAAACGTAGCCGCTCCAACACGTCTTCCGGCACCGGGTCGGTCAAAAAATGCCGCACATCCCGCCGCCAGAGCATAATCTCGGCCAGGGTTGCGGCCTGTTGCGGGGTGAACTCCATCACGAAGCCGCCAGGGCAGTGGCGAGCCTTGCCCATTCCGCCGCATTGCCCGGCATACCCAGGCGAAGCCAGGTGCCGGAATAAGGGAAGATGCGGGACCAGATGTGATGCTCCGCCAGTTGGCTTTGTGCGGCGGCGGCATCCGGCGTTTTGTAAAGCCGGAACAGGCAGGTTCCGCCCACCACGCGCCAGGGGCTGAGCACATCCATGCGGGTAATCTCGCTCATCAGCCTTGCCGTGCTGGCCTGCGCCCAGCTTGAATCCGCCAGGGCTGTAGCACCAATTTCCAGAGCCGGGCCGCAGACCGGCCATGGCCCCGCAAGCTGCGAGAGCGCGGCGATGTCATTCTCGCAGCCCAGCGCGAAGCCGAGGCGCATACCCGCCAGCCCGTAAAATTTGCCGAAGGAGCGCAGCACGATCAGCCCTTCACGCCCCGCTTCCGGTGCTAAAGAGAGCTCGGGGTAGGGGTCGCCAAAGCTTTCATCCACCACCAGAAGCCCGGTTTTGGGCAGCAGCGCCAGCAGGGTTTCCCGGCTGGTACGCCGCCCGTCTGGGTTGTTGGGGTTCACCACCACGGCAAGATCCGCCCCGGCGGTTGCTTCTGCCGTCGCGGCTTCCTCCACTTGCCAGCCCAAGGCCCGCAAGGCGGCCGCGTGCTCGTTATAGGTGGGGGACATGATTTTTGCCCGTCCTGGTTTTGATAGCAGGGGCACGAGCTGGATGGCCGCTTGCGCCCCGGCCAAAGGCAGAATGGCGGCTTGCGTGCGGTAGGCGATGCGGGCGGCTTCGATCAGCCTTGCGGTGGCGCTGGCGGTGGGCAAGGCGGACCAGGATTCCGGGGAGATGGCGGGTATGGGGTACGGTTGGCGGTTGATGCCGGTGGAAAGGTCGATCCAGTCCTCTCGCGTGCCGCCATATTGGCGGATCGCCGCCTCGAGATTTCCGCCATGGTCTCGTTTCATCTCATCCTCAATAAAGAAGCGATGGCCAGCGCGGCGGCGGCCAGAAGCAGCATCCGCCGGTACAGCGCCAGGCCTCTGAAAATATCGTCTGCCCCAGGGTCGCGCCCGCCAGGGTTGATCCAGGGTTCGTGCGCGGCCTCGTTGCCGTAAATGCGGGGGCCGGACAAGCGCAAGCCCAGCGCCCCGGCCATGGCGGCCTCTGGCCAGCCGCCATTGGGGGAGCGGTGGTGCCCTGCATCCCGCCAGGCGGTTTGCAGGGCGGCGGTTTTCTCCCGCGCCGCCAGAGCAAAAAGCAAGGCGGTGAGGCGGGCGGGAATGAGATTGGCGATGTCGTCAATCCGCGCGGCGGCCCAGCCGAAGGCGAGATAGCGGGGCGAGCGGTGGCCGATCATCGAATCCAGCGTGTTGATGGCCTTGTAGCCAGCAATGCCGGGCAGGCCGAAAATGGCGCCCCAGAACAAAGGGGCGATAATGCCGTCCGAGGCGTTTTCGGCGAGGCTTTCCAGCGCGGCGCGGGCGATGCCGGGGGTGTTCAGCGCCTCCGGGTCGCGGCCGACGATCATCGAGACGGCTCTACGGGCTTC
>JAGWIL010000339.1 GCA_028866335.1 Rhodospirillales bacterium | reverse complement strand
TCGGCGGTGATGGCGCCGGCGGAAGATTTCAGCATCGCACTGGCGATCTTGCCGCTATCGAATGTGTCGCCGTGCTTGCCGTCCGCCTGCGGCTCGCAAACATAGAGACCCTTGATCTTCTTGGGCAGGCGGTGATCCTCGCGGTAGTAACGCTCCGGCGGCGCGCTGATCCGGTTGTCGTTGAACTTTGCGACATAAAGATCGCTGTAATACGTCTTCTTGGTGACAGGCGTATCGTAGCCGGGCAGTTCCACCGTCTCGGACATGACGATATTTCCCACCGGCGCCAGGTGCGCCAGGTCGCGCGCCACATCTTTGCAGAACAACTGCTGGCCCGTTGCATCCTGGCCAACTCGGCGGATGCGCCCTCCCTCTTTCCTTTCATTGATGGTGGTCACCACCCGGCGCAGGCGTTCGCGCTGCAACATCGGGTTGCTGGATTTCCAGAGGAACACGGCGCGCTGAATCTCGTTGTCGCCATCCGCTTCCGTCACCGTCACGCTGGTGGGGTTGCTGCCTTCCTTCTGGCTGCTGGCCCAGTCCACGCCGGCCGTCACCGGACCTTTGCCGAGATTGGAACGCAGCCAGGCAAGCGCGGCATCAAAATCAACGTCATCCGAAATTTGAAACAACTGGCACTGGCCGATGCCGCGGCGCTGCGCGGTGTCGAGTTCCAGCAGCCCAATCGCGCTGCTGCCGCCGATGACGAACTTGCAGCCGTAGTTGCGATCCCAGGCGTCCTTGTCATGCGCACGCCGGCGGGATTCCGCCGGGCTGATCGGCTTGCCCGTCTCGTCATCGTAAAGACACACGCTGTCGGCGTAGGCGTCTTCGGCGGTCACGCGTAGCACCCACACACCGAGCTCGCTGCGATACCAGTTGCCCCTGGCGTTGATCGGCAGTTCCGCGCCGATCGGTGGGGCAAGCAGATCAAAGGATTCATGCGTATCATCCGGTGGCGGCGTGGTGGTGTATATGGCGCGGAAGAGCGGATTGCTGGCGATGATCGGCATCACGGCTTCCAGCACGTCGCGAAACTTCTTGCACCGGCCCACTTCGTCCATGATCAGGTCGCCGGTTTCACCGACGGCATCCGGCGTGAGCGCCACGACTTTGGTGCGGGAATAAATTGTCTTGGAATGGTAGAGCCGGAATTCCAAACGTTGCGCCTCGTAAAGCTCGGCGTAGTCATCGGCGCTCAACACCAAGTTCTTGCCATCGCCCTTGAGGCTGTCCACGCAATCAAGTTTAAGCTTGGCGGATTCCGCCTGGGCGGCCATCAGCGCGAAGGCCGCCTGCATCTCGCCGGATTCCTTGCGCACAATTTCGCGACCGAGATCCACCTTTACGGAACCGAAGATGACGGTATGGCCGGCTGTCTTCATCATCTTCTTGAGCGCGATGCGCGCGGCGATGGTGGTCTTGCCGTATTGCCGCCGGGCGAGCAGGCCCGCAACACGATAGCGTTCCACGCCCCGCTCGAATTCGAGCTGGCCGGCGCGCACGCGAAATGCGCCAGGAGTGGATTGTGATTTGCTGCTCATTTCCAACTGTCGGGGAACATCGTTTGCCCAAGCTGTTCGATCTTGTCCGCGTAGGACAGATTGCTGCCGGCCACCTCGCGGGCCTTCTGGTCCGCGCTCCATTTCAAAAACAACTCGCAAGTCTCGCGCTGAAATTTCTGACGCGTCAGCTCCAGCTCCGATTTCTTCACGACGAGCTTGTCGAACTCCATTGCCGATTTCATCAGGCCGGAAACCAGGCCCAACAATTCCGGATCCACATTGCCGGCCGTGGTCAGCTTCCAAATCAGCGTCCGATGCAGTTTGATGAGGGTGGACAATTCTGGTGGAGGATTCTTGCCCCAGGCTTGCTCCACCTCTTTGACTTGGTTGGCTCCAATGGAAATCTGCGCCAGCAAACTCTGCTGCATGTGCTGCCGTTGCCGTTCCGCCCACCATTCCGACAAGCGCCCAGCAGAGACCGAGCAACCATCCAGCGCCAGTTCCTTTTGAACCTCGGAGATCGTTTTCTTCTCGACGCCAAACCAGCCGTCCAGCCGTTCGGCGAACTGGTCCAGCTTCGATTTCTTTTCCTTGCTCATTCACAGTTGGCGGGCCTTGTGGACGCCCTTGTTGGTCAACGTCCAGGTGGTTTCTTCCATGTCATCGCTGGCGCCGCTCACATAGCCATCGGCTTCGACAGCCCCGATCGCATCCAGGACATCGGCCTGCGTGGGCTGTCCCGGCCGCGCCAGATTCTGCACCGCGCCGATCAGCGCGCCTTGCGGCATCGGCAGCCCGTCGCAGGCGTTCAGCGCCAGCAGCACAAATTTTTTGAGATGGTTTTTCA